>CALGXU010000245.1 GCA_937935205.1 uncultured Rothia sp. | reverse complement strand
GACTTCGTCTTAGCGCCTACGGTCTTCTTGACGACCTCGCCACCCTTGAAAAGGTAGATGGCGGGAATGGAGGTAATGCCGTACTTCATGGCGGTATCGCCGTTTGCTTCAACATCTACCTTGACCACGTCGACCTGACCGGCGTACTCGCCAGCAATCTCGTCAATCACGGGGCCAACCATGCGGCAGGGGCCGCACCATTCAGCCCAGAAGTCCACGATAACGGGCTTGTCGTTCTTCAGAACCAGTTCGTCAAAAGTGGCATCAGTTGCCTGCTGTGCACTGCTCACGGAGTGTTCCTTTCTGACACGGGGCGGATTCCCCAGCGAGTAATACGAATAGTTTAGAGGTTTTCGAGGTAGTGCTGCGCATCCAGAGCAGCAACAGCACCGGAACCAGCGGCAATAATTGCCTGGCGGTAGGTCGGGTCAATCACGTCACCGGCAGCAAAAACGCCAGGAACGGAAGTCTTCGAGGAACGACCCTGAACCGCGATGGTGTGGTTCTCGGTAATCTCCAGCTGATCACGTACCAGCTCCACGCGAGGGTCAGAGCCAATAGCGATGAACAGGCCCTGAACAGCCAGCTGACGCTCAGAACCGTCCTTGGTGTTGGCCAGGGTGATCGACTCGAGGTTGCTCTCGCCGTGAACTGCGGTGACAGCGGAGTCCCAGACAACCTCAATCTTCGGGTTGTTGAAAACGCGGGTCTGCATGATTTCCGAAGCGCGGAAAGAATCGCGGCGGTGCACCAGGTACACCTTGGAGGCAAAGGTCGTCAGGAACAGTGCCTCCTCCAGCGCGGAGTCGCCACCGCCGACCACTGCGATTTCCTTGTCCTTGAAGAAGAAGCCATCGCAGGTTGCGCACCAGGAGACGCCGTAACCGGAGAGTCGGTCTTCGCCCTCGATGTTGAGCTTGCGGACCTGAGAACCGGTGGTCATGATGACGGTCTTCGCCAGGTGAACGGCGCCGTCGGCGGTGTATACCTTCTTCACGTCGCCGGTGAGCTCAACCTTTTCTACGTCCTGGTAGCGGATGTCTGCACCGAAACGCTCAGCCTGCTGGCCGATGTTCTCCATCAGCTCGGGGCCCTGGATGCCCTGAATGAAGCCGGGGAAGTTCTCCACCTCGGTGGTGTTCATGAGGGATCCGCCGGGTGCCAGAGAGCTGGCGAAGAGGACAGGCTTCAGCTCGGCGCGTGCCGCGTAGATTGCTGCGGTGTAGCCGGCGGGGCCGGAGCCCACAATAATGACGTTGTGCACGGTTGCGTCAGCCTCAACCTCGGCTGCCGGTGCCGCTTCGGTGGCGGGGGCGGATGCGAGGTTCAGGTTGCCCAGGGCGGCGCCTCCGAAGAGGCCTCCCAGATTCTCAGTCATCGGATATGTCTTTCCGTTGTAGGTCTTTCGTTCTGCCCCTATAACGGGGCTTTATCCTCGATTATTCCATCTTGGGGGACCCTTATCCAGATAGTCCGCGCACTGTGAATCTTTGAGTAGCGCCCCTGCCATAAAGAGTCATAAAAGGACATCAAAAAGGGCGGGGCTTCCGAACTGTTGAGTTCAGAAGCCCCGCCCTTTTACCTGGGGTGTGTCTGGGGTGTATCTGTGGTGCGAGCGCCCTGTCGGCGTCGCGTTATGGGGTGGTTAGTCCACCTTGATTTCGTTGATACGCAGACCGTAGTTCCAACTTCCAATTGGCAGGGAGAGGCGGGGCAGCTCGTTGACCACGATGATCACGTAGGCGCCCTTTTCTGCGCTCTGCTTGGAGGTGTCCAGGGTGACGACTGCATCCTTGCCTTCGAAGGTGCCCTTGCCGACCTCAACCGCACCGTCCAGGGATGCAGAGCTGTTGGTGTAGACGGTGAAGGAGCCGCCGGTGCCGGTGTTCTGCTGGATGGTCAGCTTGGAGACGACGGTGGGGGTCTGCAGCTTCAGTGCCAGGCCGAATTCCTTGATGGTGCCGGCGTAGTTGGCGGTGCCGAAGCCGTAGCTGATCCATGCGGTGTTGGCGTTACCGTCGGTCAGGTTGGGGATGAGGGTGTCCATGTCGTTCATGAACGTGGGGTTCGAGGGCGCGAAGCGAGCCACGGACGCGATCTTCGCCGGTGCGTTTGAGGCCTTAGCGGTCGGGGATGCCGATGCGCTGGCGCTTGCCGTAGCCGATTCGGATGCCGACATAGAAGACTTGGGGGTGTGCGGTGCGGCTGCCTGGTTGGAGCCGATTGCACCCAGGGAGGTGAGGATACCGCCTGCGACGATGACGAGCAGCAGGACTGCTGCTAGGGCGACTGCCCAGGTGCCGCGGCTGCCGTCTTCTTCGTCTTCGTCATCTTCGTAGATGCTGGTGGGTTCGGAGTATGCGGTCACTGCTGCGCCGTCGGATGCGTTCCAGTTCTTGGCGGCGGTGATGCTCTCCTGGTTAGCGGTGGAGGAGGAGACCTTCTCGTAGGTGTTGGGGGAGCTGCCGCTTTCGGAGTCGCCGAAGATTTCGGTGCCCAGCGCGTCTTCTGCGTTGGAGAGTGCGTGGTTTTCGACCAGCAGGGTGTCCAGCAGGGTGTCGGGGCGGGTGTGGGAGGTGACGAGGTAGCGGCTACCTTCGGGGGTGATGCCCAGGTCGAGAATCTGGATGTTGCCGCGTGCGTTGGTTGCGAGCGCGCGGGAGTTTGCTTCCAGCAGTGCGCTGCGGCTGGGCGATGCGACGACGACCGAGACCTTACGGTTGAGAATCTGGTCGGTGCCTTCAAGCACCATGTCGGATTCTGCCGTAATGATGATGTGTGCGGTGATCTCGTAGCGGCCTCCGAGGACCGATCCGACCGGAATCTGTTGCGACAACGTGTTCTCCCGAGGTGGTTTCATAGTGCCTGCCGTGTGGCGGGCCCTGACTATTAGATTCTACCCGGCATTGAAGGATGCTGGGGCTGAGTGATAGTTTGTGGCGTCCGGGTGGCTGCCTGTGCTTTCTGCGGGCCCCGGTGCGGGGTGCGGTGGGTGCACAGGCAACTACCCGGGTTGGGCGTTGTGTGCTGCTTTAGCGGCGGGCAAAACGCTCAAGTTTGGAGGTGAGGGGCGCCAGTAGTGCGTTGGCTTCCTTGACGCGGAAGATTTGTATACCGGCGAGGTATGCGAGGCCCATGACGGTGCCGCATACGGCGAGGGTGATGATTGCGGTGAGCTTGGTTGCCCATGCGAATCCGTCGAGCTGGTAGCCGCCGAGCAGCCAGAGTGCGATGGCTGCGATGCCGCCTGCGAAGAGGGAAGCGAGGGTGGTGCGGGCGTAGGTGCTGATGATGCCGCGCTGGCCGTAGTAGCCGAGGCGGCGGCGGACCATGTTGTGGCTGATGAGCAGGATCAGTATGTTGTGTACCGGGTAGATGAAGGCGAGCATGTACACGGTGTACTGTGCGCTGAGAAGGGATGCCGCGAAGCTCATGACGACCATGATGATGGCGGAGTACACCTGGATGCGGAAGGGGGTGCGTGCGTCTTCGCGGGCGTAGAGCACGCGGCTGTAGAGGTAGTTGATGGTGAGGGTGGGGGTGCCGAGCGCGGTGATGACGATGAGCTTGGCGATGATGGTTGCTGCGATGGGGTCGCCGCCGCTGAAGAGTACGGCGACGGGGCCTGCGAGTACCATGAGTGCGACCATGCAGAAGACGGTGGCTACGGCTGCGTTGCGCAGGCCGTGGGAGAGCGCGTAGATGACGCTGTCGCTGTCGTCGGCGATGGCGGAGGCGCTCATGCGGTTGAAGAGCACGGTGGCGATGGAGATGCCGATGACGCCGTGCGGGAGCATGTACAGCATGGAGGCGTAGTTGAGCGCCTGCAGGCCGGGGATCTGGATGCCGAGGGCGGCGTAGTGTTCGCGCTGACCGACGATACCTGCGGCGACCTTGGTCATGTAGAGGAATGCGAGGTTGGAGATGACGCCGGAGGCAAGGGTCCATGCGGCGAGCTTGGAGGCTGCGCGCAGACCGATACCTCGCCAGGCGAAGTCGGGCTTGAGGCGCAGGCCGAGCTTGCGTAGGGGGATGAACAGGACGACTGCCTGCATGATGACGCCGAAGGTGGAGGAGCCTGCGAGCACAAGGGTTTGTGCGTTGGTCCAGTTGTCTACGGTGTGGACGGGGTTGGGGCCGGGGGGTTGTGCACCGAAGAGGAAGATGAAGAGGACCAGCGACAGGATGGTGATGACGTTGTTGAGTACGGGTGACCACATGTAGGCGCCGAATGCATCTTTGGCGTTGAGGACCTGTCCGATGACGGTGTAGAGGCCGTAGAAGAAGATTTGGGGCAGGCACCAGAGGGAGAAGATGAAGCCGAGCTGTCGTTGTTCGGGGCTCCATCCTGAGCCCATGATGCTGATGATGGGCCAGGCGCAGGCGACGGTGATGATGGTGATGAGGCCGATTGCGGTGACGGTGAGGGTGACGAGTTTGGAGATGTATCGTGCGCCGCCGTCTTGTGCTTTGGCTGCCTTGATGATTTGCGGTACGAGGACTGCGTTGAATACGCCGCCTGCTACGAGGACGTAGATGAGGTTGGGCAGGGTGTTGGCGGTTTCGAAGACGTCGCCGACGGTTGAGAGTGAGCCGATGGCTACGGTGAGCAGGATGGTCTTGACGAATCCGAGGATGCGCGAGACGAGGGTGCCTGCTGCCATGATTGCGCTTGAGCGGGCGTCGTTACGTGCCACGTATGTCTCTCCTGTGTCGGCGGGTGATTGCTTCTTTTAGTTTTGGGTCTCTTACAGCGGGTGGTTAGAGCTGGGTGGTGATGTATTCGCGCGCACTGCGGGCGATGTGTTGCTCGTTGGCGAATGAGAGGCGGGTGGGGAGCTCTTCGAGGGGGACCCAGGCGACGTCGATTGCTTCGTGGTCGGGGTCGTTGTCGATGCTGAGTTCGCCGCCGGTTGCTGCGAAGAGGTAGTGGTGCACGGTTTTGTGGATGCGCGTGCCGTTGGAGGTGAACCAGTAGGCGATGGTGCCGAGGGAGGCTACGGGGTAGCCGGTGATTCCGGTTTCTTCGCTGATTTCGCGTTGTGCGGCTTCGACGGTGGTTTCGCCGTGTTCGATGTGGCCTTTGGGTAGGCACCATTCGCGTTGTCCGTTGCGGTTGATGCGGGCGATGATGGCTACGGGTAGCTGTTCGGGTCGGTCGAAGTCGATGATGAGTCCGCCTGCGGAGACTTCTTCGGGGGCGGGTACCGCTCGCGCGGGCGCGGTGAAGCGCGTTTTGGGTGCGCGGGGTACGGGAATGCTCATGGTTCTACCTTAACCGATATGTGAGGGTTTGTGTGTCTCGGTTTTGGGTGAGATAGCTGTCTCTTTGGTGGGGGTGTTGTGGGTGTGGGGTGGGCGCATGGGTGGTTTTTCTGGCACGATTAAAGGATTATGTCGCTGTTTATTGATGTTGTGTCGAAGTACCCGGATGCCGCCGAGCTGGGAGAACTGTACCGTGCGGCGGGTTTTGAGCTGTACTTGGTGGGCGGTATTGTCCGCGACAATCTGCTGGATGATGGCGGCCATTTCACTGATTTTGATTTGACGACGGATGCTACTCCGGAGCAGAGCGAGCAGATTCTGCGTGGGTGGGGTGAGCATACGTGGGATATCGGCAAGGAGTACGGCACGATTAGTGCGCGTAAGAATGGCGTGGTGTATGAGGTGACCACGTACCGTGCTGAGGTGTATGTTTCGGATTCGCGTAAGCCGACGGTGGAGTTTGGCACGGATTTGAGCGCCGATTTGGTGCGTCGTGATTTCACGATTAATGCGATGGCGGCGGCTTTGCCCAGTGGTGAGGTTGTTGACTTGTTTGGCGGCGTTGAGGATTTGCGTGCGGGTGTTTTGCGTACTCCGCGCTCGCCGCAGGAGTCTTTCTCTGAGGATCCGTTGCGTATGATGCGTGCGGCTCGTTTTGCTGCGCGTTTTAATCTTGAGGTTGCCCCGGAGGTTTTCGAGGCGATGCGCGAGATGGCTGGCCGTATTGAGATTATTTCGGCTGAGCGTGTGCGTGATGAGCTGGTGAAGCTGATTGAGGCTGATTATCCGCGGGTGGGTTTGAATCTGCTGGTGGATACGGGTCTGGCGGATTATGTGTTGCCGGAGCTACCTGCGTTGCGTATGGAGATGGATCCGGCGCATCACCATAAGGATGTGTATGCGCATTCGTTGAAGGTGATGGAGCAGGCGATGGAGAAGGAGACGGACGAAGATGGTCCGTGCCCGGCTCCTGATTTTATTCTGCGTTTTGCGGCGTTGATGCACGATATTGGTAAGCCGAAGACTCGTAAGTTTGAGAAGGACGGCTCTGTCTCGTTCCTGCACCATGAGGTGGTGGGCGCGAAGATGGTGAAGAAGCGTATGCGTGCGCTGCGTTTTGATAATGACACGATTAAGGCTGTGGCTCGTCTGGTGGAGCTGCACATGCGGTTCTATGGTTACCGTGAGTCGGGTTGGACTGATTCTGCGGTGCGCCGTTATGTGCGTGATGCGGGCGATCAGTTGGAGCGTCTGCATCGTGTGTCGCGTTCTGATGTGACGACTCGTAATCGTCGCCTGTCGCGTTCGTTGGCTGAGGCGTATGACGATTTGGAGCGTCGTATTGCTGAGTTGGCTGCTCAGGAGGAGCTGGATGCGATCCGTCCGGACCTGGATGGCGGTCAGATTATGCAGATTCTTGGTATTGCGCCGGGCCCGGTGGTGGGTGAGGCGTATAAGTTCTTGTTGAATTTGCGTCTGGATGAGGGTTCGCTTCCTGAGGAGGAGGCGAAGGCTCGTCTGGTGCAGTGGTGGGAGCAGCGTCAGCAGGCGTAGCTTCTGCGGTTTCGGTACCGCATCGCATGGTTGAGGTCACGCGGTGCGGTACTGTTCTATCTGCTTTTTCTCGTGTATTGTTAAGAAATCTATGCGTGTTCCCCGCCCGGTGTGTTTCACGTGTAGGGCACAATGAATCTCCTGCTATGGAAATCCCATAGCCGTTTAGCCCAAAGGAGGGGTTTAATCATGCGTGCATATGAACTGATGGTTATCCTCAGCCCCGAGGTTGAGGACCGTGCGGTTGAGCCGTCGCTGTCCAAGTTCCTCGAGATCGTGACCAACGAGGGTGGTTCCATCGACAACGTCGATATCTGGGGCCGTCGTCGCCTGGCATACGAGATCCAGAAGAAGTCTGAGGGTATCTACGCAGTGGTGAACTTCACCGCTACCCCCGAGACCGCAGCTGAGCTCGATCGTGTTCTGAACCTGAACGAGTCCGTCATGCGTACCAAGATCATCCGCCCGGAGGATCAGAAGATCTCCAGCAAGTAGTTGTTTCTTTCCGGTCGGCTGACCCCCCTAAAAATGTCAGGGGGTTGCGCTGTACTGGATTCAACATACTTGTAACTCTTATCGAGGAGGCATCAAATGGCAGGCGATACCGTTATTACCGTTATTGGTAATCTGACTGGCGATCCGGAGCTTCGTTACACCCCTGCGGGTGCGGCGGTTGCTAATTTCACGATCGCATCGACTCCGCGTACTTTTAACCGCCAGACGAACCAGTGGGAGGATGGGGAGACCCTGTTCCTGCGTGCGTCGGTGTGGCGTGGTTACGCTGAGAATGTTGCAGAGACTCTGAAGAAGGGTACTCAGGTTATCGCGCAGGGCCGTCTGAAGTCTCGCTCGTACGAGACCAAGGAAGGCGAGCGTCGTACTTCGTTTGAGCTTGAGGTCGAGGAGATTGGCCCGACTCTGCGTTTTGCTACTGCTCAGGTGACTCGCGCACAGCGTTCTGCCGGAGGTAATAACTTCGGTGGCGGTGCGCAGGGTGGCTTTGGCGGTGGCGCTGGGTACAACGCTGCTGCTCAGGGCGGTTTCTCCGCTCCTCAGCAGAACAATTTTGCTGCTGCTCAGGGTAATGGTTACTCTGGCCAGTCTGGCTACTCCGCTCCGGCTGCTCCGGCGGCCCCCGCAGCTCCTGCTGCTGATCCGTGGAGTTCTCAGTCTGGTGGTAACTATGACTGGGGTAGCGGCGCCGACGACGAACCTCCGTTCTAAGCCGGTTTCGTTTTCCGAATAGTAATTTATCAATCCATCCCGCGGTTATCCGCCGCGGGCTCCCAACTCTAAGGAGCACCACGATGGCTAAGGCTGAAATCCGTAAGCCCAAACCCAAGCAGAACCCCCTCAAGGCTGCTGACGTCACCGTTATCGACTACAAGGACGTCGCACTTCTGCGCAAGTTCATCTCCGACCGCGGCAAGATCCGCGCTCGCCGCGTGACTGGCGTGACCGTTCAGGAGCAGCGCAAGATCGCTCAGGCTATTAAGAACGCCCGCGAAGTTGCACTGCTGCCCTACTCCGGCGCTGGCCGCTAAAGAGAAGGAGAGACAGTAACATGGCTAAGATCATTCTGACTCAGGAAGTTTCCGGCCTCGGTGCAGCTGGCGATGTTGTCACCGTTAAGGACGGTTACGCACGTAACTACCTGCTGCCCCGCGGCTTTGCCGTGACCTGGACCCAGGGTGGCGAGAAGCAGGTTGAGTCCATCCGCGCCGCTCGTGCGGCTCGTGCTAAGGCTTCTCTGGAAGAGGCTCAGGCAATTGCTGCGTCCCTGGCTGCTAAGCCGGTTGTCGTTGCACACAAGGCTGGCGCTGACGGCCGCCTGTTCGGTACCGTCAAGGCTGAGGCTATTGCTGAGGCTATTGAGGCTGCTGGCATTGGCTCCGTTGACAAGCGCACCATCCACCTGGGTTCCGCTATCAAGCGCACCGGTGAGTACAAGGTGACTGTCCGCCTGCACGCTGACGTTGTTGCTAACGTTGTCCTGGACGTCGTTGCTGCTGCGTAAGTAGATTTTTAGATATTTGACGCTGGTGCTTTGATGCTGTGGCGTTGAGTGTCGGACGGGGTGTCCCTCTTCGTGAGGGGCACCCCGTTTGTTGTATTCGCTCCTGTATATGTTTCACGTGAAACATTGTTTTTGGAGGCTGAGAATATGTGGTGTGCTACAGAAGGATTGGTGGTTAGAGCGGTTGCGACTGCGAGGTACGCCAATTGACCCCGTAGACTGGTAGACATGGCTCGATCTTTTTCACGTTTGTCTTCTAGGGCTCAGCTTCTGTTCACGGGTGTGGCGTTGGAGTGCATCAATTTGCTGCTGTGCGCTCTAGCGGTGATCCCATTTGCGGACGCTAATGTCGCTACTGCTCTTCTGCTTCTTTTACTGATTGTCGGCGGCCTTGCATCCAGTGTTGCGCTGGTGTGCGCGCTGGTGGGTCTGGTGAAGTTCCGCCAGTACCGCGTGGCTAATATTTGCCTGGCGGTTATTTCTGTAGTGGCTAACCCGCTGGTGCTGCTGGGTCTGTATATGGCGGCTTATTAGCCCGGTTTGAAGCTCTAACACCGCACTGAAACTGCACAATATCAAAGCTCTCAGGGTTCTGTTGGTTTTCTCCCAGCTTGTTTCCAGCGAAATTCAATCCTCCCATAAGGTTGGGGGTGTTTACTATAAGTGTTGGTTCGAGAGGACTGCGATGTGAATGTGTGTGTTTCGTGTAGCGGGGTCGCCCGCTAGCGAAAGAAGGATGGCAAGGCAAAAGCGCCTTGCCTTTCTTCTTTTAACACGACGTGTAGTTTTCGGGTGAGGTCCGGGGTGCTGCACCCCGATTTTCTCCCCGATGTTGAAGAAAAATCTATTCCCAGCTTTCTTACAGCTTTAACCTACAGGGAATAAAGGTTTACGCGTAATACTTTATATAGATGGTTCGAGAGGGCCATCAGAAAGTTGGACTTTCCTTGCGGAAGTGGCTCTGATTTTCGTATGTATGTGTGTGTGATGAGACTGGGGTTG
>CALGXU010000244.1 GCA_937935205.1 uncultured Rothia sp. | reverse complement strand
AACAATACTACTGTACTTAAAGAAAAAATCCTCCCCATAACAAATAGTTCTGCTCAACCAACCGGGCCGGTTCAGATTTTTCTATGCGCCACTGCTGAAAACGTAGGTTTTTGCGGGTTGAGATTGAAAGCTGCACGCTATCTCCTGGGTTGGGTTTGGCGGTTGGGTTTACACAAGAAACCAACACCGGGCCATCACCTAATTCGAACTTGTTTTCGACCGGGTTTGTCGCATCTTCCGTCTGTCTTTGTAATTACAAAAATACAGCGACCCTACATGCATCATTTCACCCGATTTTTCGCTGCGGGAACGACCTTCGAGTCTCTGTGTAATTACAAAATCCGGTAGGATGGATAGACGCGCGCGCGGAAGATTCACTGCGCATCAGAGCACGCGGTATTTCCGGCTCTATCGTCCAAAGCTTTACGTGCGCCCAAAAACTACTCTCTAATTCCGTGAAAGGCGCCTTCTCGATGAAATTCACCGTTGAACGCGATGTCCTTGCCGAAGCAGTCGGCTGGACGGCACGCTCACTTCCGCTGCGTCCCACTTCCCCCGTACTCAACGGTCTGCTGATTACCGCCTCCGCAGGTGAGGTCAGCATCGCAAGCTTCGATCACGAGACCAGCGCCCGTCAGGTCATTGCAGCCGATGTTGAAGCAGAAGGCGTTTGCCTGGTTCCCGGCAAGATCCTGGCTGAAATTTGCCGCTCTCTACCGAATGCGCCCGTCGAGTTCACCGCGGATGAGTCCGTGATTCGTCTTCACTGCCGCTCCGCTAACTTCCAGCTGGCTGGTATGCCGGTCGTGGACTACCCCGAGCTTCCCGAGCTTCCCGAAATTTCCGGAACCGTGGACGGCGCCGAATTCGCTGAAGCTGTCAAGCAGGTTCAGATTGCGGTGTCCAAGGATGAGACCCTGCCGCTGCTGACCGGTATCCGCGTAGAAATCAATGGCGACACCATGACCCTGCTCGCCACCGACCGCTACCGCCTGGCAATGCGCGAAATCAAGTGGAATCCGGTCAACCCCGAGGTTCAGGCGGCTGTACTGCTGAAGGCTAAGACCGTCTCCGAGGTTGGTAGCACCCTCTCCGGTTCCGGTGAGCTGTCCATCGCCCTGCCCGCCGCTGGCGAGCTGATCGGCTTTACTGCTGGCTCCCGCCGCACCACCAGCGTTCTGATGGACGGCGACTACCCCAACATCCGTGCGCTGTTCCCCGAGCAGACCCCGATTCACGCGGTGGTTCGCACCTCCGACCTGGCTGAGGCAGCTCGCCGTATCTCCCTCGTGGCGGAGCGTAACACTCCCCTGCGTCTGAAGTTCACTCAGGGTTCGGTGGCTATTGATGCCGGCCGCGGTGATGAGGCTCAGGCGTCCGAGACTCTGCAGGCGCACCTGTCCGGTGAGGACATCACCGTTGCGTACAACCCCGCCTACCTCTCGGATGGTTTGAAAGTTTTCGGTACCGAGTTCGTTCGTTTCTCCTTCACCGATGCGCCGAAGCCCGCCGTGATTTCCGGTCAGGATGAGCCTTTGGCTGAGGATGACCGCAACTACCGTTACCTGCTGATGCCGGTTCGCCTGCCGTCGAACTAGTTTCAGCCTTTGCCGCCCCGCGCGCCTCCCAAAGCTCTGTTCAGGGAAGTCCGCGGGGCTGTGCTTTCTGGCCGCCTGTGCCCATCCCCCAACCGAACCGTACGAAAGGAGCTTCCGGTGTATATCGACCATATTTCGTTGTTGGATTACCGCACCTACGCTCTGCTGAGCCTGCCTCTTTCGGCGGGAGTTACGGTGTTTCTGGGCTCGAACGGTGTGGGGAAAACCAATATTGTTGAGGCGATTGACTATGCGGCGTCGCTGTCTTCGCACCGCGTGAGCCATGATGGGCCGCTGGTGCGGATGGGGGCTTCGCGCGCCTATATTCGCACCCGTACGGTGCGCGGTTCGCAGCAGACGGTGACCGAATTTGAGATTGCTCCGGGGCAGAGTAATCGGGTGCGCATTAATCGTGCCGCGCCGGTGCGCGCCAAGGAGGCCCTGGGTATTGCCCGCACGGTGCTGTTCTCCCCGGAGGACCTTCAGCTGGTGAAGGGGGACCCTGCGGGTCGTCGTCGTTTTGTGGATGAGCTGGCTGTCTCTTTGCGTCCGGTGGTTGCTGGCTACCGTAGCGAGTATGAGCGGATTTTGCGGCAGCGTAATTCACTGCTGAAGTCCATGCGGCGTAAGGCGCAGGACGAGAACGCTTTGAGCACGCTCTCGGTGTGGGATGAGCAGCTGTCGACTCTGGGTGCCCAGTTGCTGTCTGCGCGTTTTCGTCTGTTGCAGCGTTTTTTGCCGCAGCTTCGCCGCGCCTACGCGGGGCTGACGGACGGCTCTAAAGAGGTTGGTTTCAACTATGAGTCGACTGTTTTTTCGAGCATGGGCGAGCGCTCGATTGAGCACGCGGCGCTGATGCGCATTGAGGACCTCAAGGAGGCTTTGATGCGCGGTTTTGCAGAGCGTCGACGCGATGAGATTGAGCGTGGCGTGACCCTGGTGGGTCCGCACCGTGAGGATATTACTCTGCTGCTCGGTGGTATGCCGGTGAAGCATTTCGCTTCGCACGGCGAGAGCTGGTCTTTTGCTCTGGCGCTGAAGTTGGCGTCCTGGTTTGTGCATGTTGAGGATGATTCCTCGGCGGGTTCTTCGCCGATTCTGATTCTTGATGATGTGTTTGCGGAGCTTGATTCTGCGCGCCGCCACCGCCTGGGCGCGATGGTTGCCGACGCGGAGCAGGTGCTGATTACCTGCGCGGTGCTCAGCGATATTCCGGAGGAGTTGGGCGACTACCGCCTGGTGTCGGTGACGGCGGGGCACGCCGAGTATGTGCAGCCCGCCACCGACTCTGTCACTGACTCTGCGGGGCAGTCGAACTTGACCGTTTCTGCGCTCGCGGAGGGTGACGGCGATGAGTAACCCCACCCATCCCCAAAGCCATGTTTCACGTGAAACATTCGATGAATTCGCGGAACCGCAGCTTGCGGAGCTTCAAAACCCGCGCGAGGTTGATAGCGTGGGCGAGTTCTATCGCGACGAGGTGGACGCCCCTTCCGCCCTGCTGACCCGCATGCGCGTGGCAGCTCAAGAGCGCGGCGAGGCACCCCTCAATGCCTTCTCTGCGAACAAAATCATGCGTGACTTCGGTGCGGTCATGTCTGGAACCGCCTCGAAGAAGAAATCACGGCGAGCGCAGGGCTGGGACCCCCGCGTGATGGGCGGCTATAGCGGCCCCGGAGAGAGCTCTCGCGACCCCAAACCCCTCGGTGGCATTGTCAGTGCTCTGATTCGTTCTCGCGGTTGGAAAGAGCCCGTGGCAGTCTCTAGCGTGCTGGCTCGCTGGGCTGAGCTCGTGGGCCCTGAAATTGCGGCGCACACCCGCCCGATCCGCTTCGAAAACTCCATTGTTGAAGTCCAGTGCGACTCTACCGCCTGGACGACTCAGCTGCGCCTGATGCACGGGCACCTCATCGAACTTTTCCGCCGCGAGCTGGGTGAGGGTGTCGTGGCTCAGGTTCGCGTGCTGGGCCCGAATAACGGACGCTGGAATCAGCGAGGCTATCGTCGCGCGGCCGGCATGCGCGGTGTGCGCGACACCTACGGGTAGGTACGGCGCATCAGGGTCGGCAGAAACCCAGGATTCGGGGCACGTTACCTAAAACGTGCCCCTTTTCTGCACCTCATGAAAGCTTCAGAATCGCCGGCAAACCCCACGAGGCTGTGAACCGTACCCCCTACCTCAAGAGGGGGTTGAGGCACTCTAAACCGCCTTTGCGGGCTTTTGAGCGGGTGACAGCTCTCAAAAAGCTCAATAAATGACGCCCGTAGATGGTTTTAAGCTCTCTTGCTCGGTAAAATAAAAGAGACAATGCGTAAAGTGTGCCCACCTATGGGCACCACCGGCACCACGGGTTGTACAGGCACGTTCTTGTGCCCTCTGTGAGGCGTTCTAGGCTCCCCTCTGAGCGGCCCGCAATTTTCTTCGCCGGTTGCATCATCTACTCAAGGAGTTCTGCCTCGTGGCATCTGAACAGAATGCATCTGAACAGCAGCATGAATACGGTGCATCCGATATTACCGTGCTGGAAGGTCTGGAAGCGGTTCGCAAGCGCCCCGGCATGTACATTGGCTCGACCACTGAGCGCGGTCTGCACCACCTGGTCTACGAGGTCGTAGATAACTCGGTTGACGAAGCGCTCGCCGGCTACGCCTCCGAAATTGACGTGACCATTCAGGCTGACGGCTCTGTCCGCGTGAAGGACGACGGCCGCGGTATCCCCGTGGATGAGCACCCCACCGAGCACAAGTCCACCGTTGAGGTTGTCATGACCGTGCTGCACGCTGGCGGTAAGTTCGGCGGCGGCGGCTACTCGGTCTCCGGTGGTCTGCACGGTGTGGGCATCTCCGTGGTGAACGCGCTGTCGACCCGCGTGATTACTGAGGTGCACCGTCAGGGCTACGCGTGGCATATTTCCTTCTCCAACGGTGGTGTGCCGGATGGCCCCCTGCGCAAGGGTGAGCCCTCCGATAAGACCGGTACGATCCAGACTTTCTACCCGGACCCGGAGATTTTCGAGACCGTCGAGTTCGACTTTGAGACTCTGCGTGCGCGTTTCCAGCAGATGGCGTTCCTGAACAAGGGCCTGACCATTACCCTGACTGATGAGCGCGAGAAGTTCGTCGGTGACGAGGTGGCTGAAGAGGGTGAGAAGAACATCCTCAACCGTGTGCGCGCGAACGCTGAGGGATTCACTACCGTCACCTACCGTTACGACAACGGCCTGTTCGACTACGTGCACTTCCTCAACGCGGGCGCGAAGACCATCGTGAACGAGGAGATTGTCTCCTTCGAATCCGAAGACACCGAGCGCAACATGAGCCTGGAAGTTGCGATGCAGTGGACCGGCGCGTACAAGGAGTCCGTCTACTCGTACGCGAACACGATTAACACCCATGAGGGTGGTACTCACGAAGAGGGTTTCCGTGCCGCTCTGACCTCGCTGGTGAACCGTTACGCGCGTGAGAACAAGCTGCTGCGCGATAAGGACGATAACCTCACCGGTGAAGACGTGCGTGAGGGCCTGACCGCGGTGATTTCGATTAAGATTTCTGAGCCGCAGTTCGAGGGTCAGACCAAGACCAAGCTGGGTAACTCGGAGGCTAAGTCCTTCACCCAGCGTGAGGTGAACGATCACCTCGGTGACTGGTTCGGTCGTAACCCCGCGGTGGCGAAGGATATCGTGCGCCGCGCTATCACCGCCGCTCAGGCGCGTATTGCTGCCCGTAAGGCACGTGAGACGACCCGCCGTAAGGGCCTGCTGGAGACCAGCTCCATGCCCGGTAAGCTCAAGGACTGCTCCTCGAAGGATCCGTCGATCTCTGAGATTTACCTGGTGGAGGGTGACTCCGCGGGTGGTTCGGCTGTTCAGGGTCGCGACCCGAACACTCAGGCTATTCTGCCGCTGCGCGGTAAGATCCTGAACGTTGAGCGCGCTCGCCTGGACCGTGCCCTGTCCAATGCTGAAATTCAGGCGATGATTACCGCTTTCGGTACCGGCATTGGTGATGACTTCGATATTGAGAAGGCACGCTACCACAAGATTGTTCTGATGGCGGATGCGGACGTCGATGGCCAGCACATTACGACTCTGCTGCTGACTCTGCTCTTCCGCTTTATGCGTCCGCTGATTGAGGCGGGTTACGTGTACCTGGCTCAGCCGCCGCTGTACCGCATTAAGTGGTCGAACGCTCCGCACGACTACGTGTACTCGGATGCTGAGCGTGATGAGGCTCTGGCTCGTGGTGCGGCGAAGAACCTGCGCCTGCCTAAGGACAACGGCATTCAGCGTTACAAGGGTCTGGGCGAGATGGATTACACCGAGCTGTGGGATACTACCATGGACCCGGCTCGCCGCACCCTGCTGCAGGTGAAGATGGAAGACGCGGCAGCGGCTGACCAGATCTTCTCTGTTCTGATGGGTGAGGACGTTGAGGCTCGCCGTGAGTTTATCCAGCAGAACGCCAAGGACATTCGGTTCCTTGATATCTAATTCGCAGGAATATATTCCTAGTGGGGAATATACCATAGTGACTATATAGCTCTATGGTACATAAACAAATGAGAAAGTTATGAGCGAAGAACACCAGAATGAGACCACCGCAGTTGACGTAGTCAGCAATGGTGGTTCCGAAAGCGTAGGCCAGCACGGCCACATTGAACAGGTGGACCTGCAGACTGAAATGCAGCGTTCCTACCTGGACTACGCAATGGCCGTTATTATTGGCCGCGCCCTGCCGGATGTACGTGACGGCCTCAAGCCCGTGCACCGCCGCGTGATCTACGCAATGTACGATGGCGGCTACCGCCCGGACCGATCCTTCAATAAGTGCGCTCGCGTGGTCGGCGACGTGATGGGTCAGTTCCACCCCCACGGCGACAGTGCTATCTATGACACTCTGGTGCGTCTGATTCAGAGCTGGATCATGCGTTACCCGCTGGCGCTGGGCCAGGGTAACTTCGGCTCCCCCGGTAACGACGGTGCGGCAGCGCCTCGATACACCGAGACCAAGATGGCTCCCATTGCCCTTGAGATGGTGCGTGACATCAACGAGGACACCGTTGATTTCCAGCCCAACTACGACGGCAAGTCTCTGGAGCCTACCGTTCTGCCCGCGCGCATCCCGAACCTGTTGATCAATGGTTCTTCGGGTATTGCCGTGGGTATGGCGACTAATATCCCGCCGCATAACCTGCGTGAGGTTGCCGAGGGTGTGGAGTGGTTCCTGAAGAACCCGCACGCCACCAATGAGGAGCTGCTGAACGCTCTGATGGCGCGCATTAAGGGCCCGGACTTCCCGACCGGTGCACAGATTCTGGGCACCAAGGGCATTGAGGACGCGTACCGTACCGGTCGTGGCTCTATCACGATGCGTGCGGTGGTCAATGTGGAGGAAATTCACGGTCGTACCTGCCTGGTGGTCACCGAGCTGCCGTACCAGGCGAACCCGGATAACCTGGCGATTAAGATTGCTGAGCTCATCAAGGACGGTAAGGTCACCGGCATCGCGGATCTGCGCGATGAGACCTCGGGCCGTACCGGTCAGCGTCTGGTGATTGTGCTCAAGCGTGATGCTTCCCCGAAGGTTGTGCTGAACAACCTGTACAAGCACACCCAGCTGCAGGAGAACTTCTCCGCGAATATGCTCGCCATTGTGGATGGCGTGCCGCGTACCCTGTCCCTGGATGCGTTTGTGCGCCATTGGGTGGATCACCAGATGGACGTTATCGTTCGTCGTACCCGTTACCGTCTGCGTCAGGCGGAGGAAGAGGCGCACATCCTGCGTGGCCTGCTGAAGGCTCTGGATGCTCTGGATGAGGTTATTGCCCTGATTCGCCGCTCCCCCACCGCTGATGAGGCGCGTAGCGGCCTGATGGAGTTCCTGCAGATTGATGAGGCTCAGGCTCAGGCAATTCTGAACATGCAGCTGCGTCGTCTGGCTGCTTTGGAGCGTCAGAAGATTCAGGATCGCCACGATGAGCTGATGCGCATGATTGCTGAGTACAACGCGATTATTGCTTCGGAGACTCGCCAGCGCGAGATTATCTCTGAGGAGCTGGGCGAGATTGTGAACCGCTACGGCGATGAGCGTCGCACCCAGATTATGTACGGCTACAACGGCGATATGTCTATGGAAGACCTCATCCCCGAGGAGGAGGTCGTGGTGACGATTACTCGCGGCGGCTACATTAAGCGCACCCGCAGTGATCAGTACCGTAGCCAGCACCGCGGCGGTAAGGGCATTAAGGGCGCCTCGCTGCGCGGCGATGATGTGGTGGAGCACTTCTTTGTGACCACTACGCACAGCTGGATTCTGTTCTTTACGAACCTGGGTCGCGTGTACCGCGCGAAGGGTTACGAGCTGCAGGAAGCCGGTCGTGACGCGAAGGGCCAGCACATTGCGAACCTGCTGGAGTTCCAGGGTGGCGAGCATATTGCTCAGGTGATGGAGCTGAAGAGCTACGACGATGCTGAGTACCTGGTGCTTGCTACTCGCGGTGGCATGGTGAAGAAGAGTCGCCTGAGCGATTACGATACGAACCGTACTGCCGGCCTGATTGCGATTAACCTGCGTGAGGGCGATGAGGTTGTTTCGGCGTTCACTGTGTCGGCTCGGGACGATATTCTGCTGGTGTCGCGTAACGGTATGTCGTTGCGTTTCCACGCTGATGATGCGTCGTTGCGCCCGATGGGTCGCTCCACGTCCGGTGTGACCGGTATGAAGTTCCGTGAGAGCGATGAGCTGATTTCTGCGAATGTGGTTACTGAGGGCTCTTTCGTCTTCGTGGTCACTGAGGGTGGTTACGCGAAGCGTACGAGCGTGGATGAGTACCGCGTGCAGGGTCGTAACGGTTTTGGCATTAAGGTTGCTAAGCTAGTTGAGGATCGTGGCGCCCTGGTGGGTGGCCTCATTGTGGATGAAGAGGACGAGGTGCTGGTGGTTATGGCCAGCGGCAAGGTCGTTCGCTCGAATGTGAATGAGGTTCCTGCGAAGGGACGCGATACTATGGGTGTTATCTTTGCAAAGCCCGGTAAGGGCGATTCTATTATTGGTGTTGCGCGCAACCAGGATCGTCAGCTGGATGATAGCGACGATGAAACCACTGAGAACACCGAGGCTTCGGAGTCTTCTGAGGCGCCCGGTACGGACAACGAGGGTGAAGCGGCAGCTGCCGATCTCACCGCTACTGGAGGTAACTAATGAGCAGCACTCCCGCGAGCTCCTCTCCTGCGTCGGCACAGCGTTCGGCGTCGGCTGGTGCATCTAAGTCTTCGGGTGCGGCTAAGGCTGGCGCGCGTCGCCCGGCTCAGGCACGTTCGGGCCAGGCTCGTCCTGGCGGTACCGCTAAGCGTCCTGCCGGCAAGCGCCCTGTGAACGCTAAGCGTCCGACCGGTTCGCGCCGTCAGCTGGTGCGTCCGGCGCCGCGTTCGAAGATTCGTCGCGCGCGTCTGGTGGTTCAGAAGGTTGATACTTGGTCGGTAGCTAAGCTGATCTTCCTGCTGTCTATTGCCCTGGGTATCGTGACCGTCGTGGCTTCGGTGATTCTCTGGCTGTTCCTGCAGGCTTCTGGTGCGTTTACCGGTGTGAACCAGCTGATTAGCTCCTTGGGTACCGGTTCGACCACTGTGGATATTTCGCAGATGATTTCGCTGGGTCAGGTTGCTTTGGTAACTACTATTTTTGCTGTGGTCAACACTGTGGTCTTTACTCTGCTGGGTATGATTGGCGCGATTCTGTACAACCTGGCTGCGAAGCTGGTTGGTGGCGTGACCTTGACTCTGAGCGATGAGTCCTAGTTTTTAGCTCTTGAGCTTTGTGTGCGGGCGGTGCTGTCTCTGTAGAGGCGGTGCCGCCCGTTCTGTATGCTCCCGCTCTGTATGTCTGGGCTCCCAACATTAAAGTGTGATGCAGAACATGCTTTTTCGATTTGGTGTTACCTTCAAACACCTGTATAGTTATATCTCGTTCTACGGAAGAAATTCCGCAGAGGGAGGGCGTATAGCTCAGACGGTTAGAGCGCTTCGCTGATAACGAAGAGGTCCCAAGTTCGATTCTTGGTACGCCCACTCCACACTATGAAAGGCAATAATGAAGAAATTATTGATTCTTGCTGTTCTTTCGTGTGTCACTGTGATGGTCTTGAAAAAGTACCAGAGCAATGAAGTCGTAAAGGCTTGGAAAAATAACTAAACAGTGGTTTCCACTGAGACGGGGGCGTGGCGCAATTGGTAGCGCATCTGCTTTGCAAGCAGAGGGTTAGGGGT
>CALGXU010000243.1 GCA_937935205.1 uncultured Rothia sp. | reverse complement strand
TCACACGCTAAAGCTCAGAGCCCTGAGCCTCAGCAGCATCATCGAGAGCATCCAGATCCGGGTGACGGTGCAGGTTCAGCAGAGCCAAACCCAGACCACCCCAAATGATCAGGATTGCCACAACGAGCATCACAATTGCAGAGATAGACATGAGGGCTCCTAACGGGTAATGGTCGAATCAACGTGGCCGTGCTCAACCTGACCGGCAATCACCGGAGGTGCCGGAGGCTCTTCAGCCGCACGAGACTTCTTCGACCAGGGCAGAAGAGAAACAACAATCGCGCCCACCAGAATCAGCGCGCTCATGCCCCAACCAAAGATTGCCAGCAGATCCGTGGGGTAACCCTCATAGGGGGTTGCCACAAGCTTAATGACGCTCTGAATCAGGGAGTAGCCCAGAACCAGCGGGGTCACGACAGCCAGCAGAATCATCCAAATCTTGCCGACCTTGATGGAGGAGTAGCGGTTCAGGTGCTCAGCCAGAGCGGGCAGCGCGCGCACCACATACGCCACAACGATAATGGCGCACAGACCAGCAGCCAGAATACCGAAGAGGTTCACGAAGTTATCGAGAATATCCAGCACGTACAGACCGGTGGTGGTCGGCATCAGCAGCAACGAAATCAGAGCCATCGGAACAATCACCAGAGTGGTAGATGCCAGACGGGAGGTCGCGAACTTATCCTGAATACCCGCAATAATCACCTCAAGAATCGAAATGAGGGAGGTGAAACCAGCAAAGAGCAGGGAGCCGAAGAAGAGGATACCGATCAGCACGCCACCGGGCGCCTGAGAAATAATGGTCGGGAACGCAATGAACGCCAGACCAATACCGCTGGTCGCAACCTCGCTCACCTGGGTGCCAGCAGCCTGAGCCATGAAGCCCAAAGCAGCGAACACACCGATACCGGCAAGAAGCTCAAAACCGGAGTTCGCGAAACCAACCACAGCACCGGAACCGGTCAGGTCAGTCTTAGGCTTCAGGTAGGAAGAGTAGGTGACCATAATGCCGAAGCCAATGGACAGCGAGAAGAAAATCTGGCCGTACGCAGCAACCCACACCTCCGGGTTAGCCAGGGAGTCCCAGCTGGGGGTGAACAGAGCATTCAGACCGTCCACAGCACCGGGCAGGGTCAGCGAGTAAATCACCAGACCAACGAACATGACCAGCAGCAGCGGGATGAAGATAATGTTGGCTGCGCCCACACCCTTCTGAACGCCCAGAGCCATCACAGCAAGCAGAACGCCCCACACCAGAACCATAGGAATCAGGACGTTCATGTTGAAGTCCAGGGAGACACCGGGATCCTTTGCAACCTTCAGGAACTCGCCCTGGAAGAACGCCTTCGGGTTATCGCCCCACTCATTGGTGAAGGAGAAAACCATGTAACGCAGAGCCCACGCCACAATAGCGGCGTAGTAGATAGCGATGACGAAGTTAATACCCATGTGCCACCAGCCGATGAACTCGGTCTTACGGTTCAGACGGCGGAAAGCCAGCGGGGACGACGCACGCGCACGGTGACCGATCGCATAGTCAAAGAACAAGAAGGTCAGACCGGCGGTCAGCAGGGCGACAATGTAGGGAATCATGAAGGCGCCGCCGCCGTTATCAAATGCGATGTAGGGGAAACGCCAAATATTGCCCAGACCAACAGCAGAACCGATGGCGGCAAAGATAAAGACGCGACGGCTAGAGAAGCCTTCGCGCTTCGTGGGCGCCTTAGGGGTAGATGCTCCCATAGTTGTAAACCTCGAATGTGTGGGGACGCGGATGGTTGGTGCGAGAATAACCCGGCGGGGTGGTTGGGCTCTGCTCGCGTCCAGAAATAGTAAACGGCTCTCCAACACGGGTTGGGCGTGGGAGCCGTCAAACGTCTGAGGGGTGGATGTGTACCTCAGGCATGCCTATAAGGATTACCTTAAAGGCATATGACGGTCAAGAAGACCCCAGCATACGGAACTATTCGGGGCGCAGAATCTACCCGGAGTTCTCCCAAAAGTTAGTGCTGACTAGCCAAAAGACAGAAACCCCCCGCCGAATCCGGGCAGATTTAGCGGGGGTTTTGAAGTATGAGACACCCGAAAGTCATGAGACTCGGGTACACGCTACACGGCGGGTTTTAGCCTTCGCGGTGAACCACAGCGTGAGCGAAGGACTCCAGCGCAGCCTTTGCGGTGGACTCGGGCAGCGGAGCAATCGCAGCGATCGCGCGGTCCGCCCAGTCGTAAGCAATCTGCCATGCTTCCTGGGTGACAGGGTGGGCGGCGAGCGCCTCCACGGCTGCTTCCAGTGCCTCGTCGGAGCTCAGGTCGGCATCCAGCAGGGCGCGAACAGCAATAGCGGATTCGTCGCCGGCGGCTACCGCACGGTCCAGCAGGATGGTCGGCAGGGTCGGCACACCCTCGCGCAGGTCGGTGCCGCGGGTCTTACCGCTAGTCTTGCCGTCGCTGACAATGTCGATAACGTCGTCAGCCAGCTGGAATGCCACGCCGACCAGTTCGCCGTAGGCCTTGACCATGGAGATAACGTCTTCGGAAGCGCCCGAAAGCAGGGAGCCATACTCGCCGGCAGCTGCAATCAGGGAGCCGGTCTTACCCTCAATGACCGCAATGTAGTGATCGAGCAGGTCCTGGCCCTCGCGGGGGCCGGTGGTTTCGAAAAGCTGGCCGAGCACCAGACGTTCGAAGGTCTGGGACTGAATCTTCATGGGGCGGGTACCCAGCTCGGAGACCAGCAGGGATGCGCGGGAGAAGATCAGGTCGCCGGTGAGAATCGCGACGGAGTTACCCCAAATCATCTGGGCGCTGTCCACGCCGCGGCGCTTGGGGGCATCGTCCATGACGTCGTCGTGGTAGAGGGTCGCCAGGTGGGTCAGCTCAACGACCACGGCAGCTTCGATGACCTCATCGTTGATTTCGCCGTCTACGGCTGCCGAGAGCAGCGCCAGCAGGGGGCGCACGCGCTTGCCGCCCGCGGAGAGCAGGTGGCGGGATGCGACATCCGCCAGGTGGTCGGTCTGGGCGATTGCCTCCGCCAGGCGCTCCTCAATACGCGCGAGGGAGGAAAGAATCTGCGGACCCAGCTTGGGGTCTGCGGCGATGAGTTCGAAGCCTGCGGGAAGCTTCAGGTCGAGGTCTCCCAGCAGGTCGGTTGCGGCGATGGGCTGCTCTGCGTTGCTCACGGTGTCTTCTATCTTCTTGGTTTTGGTGTCTTCAGTGGTGTTGGTGTCTTTGGTGGTGTGTGAACGCGGTGTTTAGGCGCTATGTACTTCGGGCTTGAAGGCGCGGTGAATCGCGACGATACCGCCGGTGAGGTTGCGGTACTGCACGGAGGTGAAGCCCGCCTCCTTGAACTTCTGTGCCAGTTCCTGCTGGTTGGGCCAGGCGATGATGGACTCGGCGAGGTATTCGTAGGATTCGGGGTTGGAGGAGATTGCGCGGGCAATCGGCGGAATCGCCTTCATGATGTAGTTCTTGTAGACCGCGCCGAAGGGGGCGAAGGTCGGGGTGGAGAACTCGAGGATGACGATGCGGCCGCCGGGCTTGAGCACGCGGTAGATTTCGCTCAGTGCCTTGGGGTAGTTGGCGACGTTGCGCAGACCGTAGGACATGGTCACGGCGTCGAAGGTTTCGTCGTCGAAGGGTAGGGCGGTGACGTCTGCCTGCACGAAGGTCATGTCGGGGCGGCGGCGGCGGCCCACGTCGAGCATGCCTTCGGAGAGGTCTGCTGCGATGACGTCCACGCCGGCGTCGGCGAAGGGTTCGGAGGAGACGCCGGTACCTGCGGCTACGTCCAGCACTTTCTGGCCGGGGTG
>CALGXU010000242.1 GCA_937935205.1 uncultured Rothia sp. | reverse complement strand
TGCGTGACGTGCAGGCTCCTGCGGGTTCAGCTCTTCCGCGCTCAGCGGGTGCAGACCGGGGCCGTGCAGCAGCAGGGAGCATTCGGCGTCCTCCATCATCACGCCCACACGCTCGGCGGGCAGATCAGGAAGCACCGGAACGTAGGTGGCGCCAGCGTACAGCAGGGCGTACAGCGCCACGTACTGCTCGGCGCCGCGGTGCACACGCAGACCCACCGCGTCGGAAGGGCGAACGCCCCAGTCCAGCAGCTGCGCGGCAAGCGCACGGGCACGCTGATCCAGTTCGGCGTAGGTGAGTGCGCGGTCAAAGGCGTAGGCGCGCTCCGACTCGGGGGTAAGCACCTCACCGGACGCGGGGGCAGAATCCAGCACGGCGAGCGCCTGCGGATGCGCCGCCACCGCGTCACGGAAACGGCCCAGCAGGGTCTTGTACTCCAGCGGATGCTCGGTGAGCACAGGGGCGGTCAGCTCGCGCAGGGTCGCCAGTTCAGCCTCGGTCGCCAAACCCAGGTTGTTCAGGGAGGCGCCCTCGCGCTGCGCCTCCGCCGCTTAGGCGGGCAGCCACTCGCTCAGGCGGGCGGCGTGGCGTTCCAGCTCCTCAGCGGTGTAGAGCGCCGGGTTCATGTCAATCTCGCAGGAGATGCTGTTGCCGCGGCCGGGCATGCCGCGCAGGGTGAAGGTCGCGTCAGCAACGGGACCGGCAGAGATATTGTGAATGCGCGCGGTCGGTACCGGGGCTCCAGGCTCGTCCTTGGAGGGAGCCGCCAGGGGCAGCACCGCGTCAAAGGGCACCACGTTAATCTGCGCACCAAACAGCCTGGACTGGGCGTTACGCGCGGTACGCTCGAGGTCTTCCTGGCGTGCCAGTGGGTGCTCGGCGTTGCGGGCGTACTGTTCCTTCACCGAGTGCAGGGACTCCGCAATGGGACCGGTCGCCGCAACCTGCACCGGCAGAACGTTCACCGCGGTACAGCCGGTCTGCGCGCTCGCCGCACCCAGGGCGCGGGTCGCCTCCGGCAGGGTGCGGGCGGACATGCGGTTCATCTGCGGCACGCCGAACGAAGCCTGCGGGTAGCCGCCCACACGCGCCAGGT
>CALGXU010000241.1 GCA_937935205.1 uncultured Rothia sp. | reverse complement strand
GGTGCGCTACGGGGCTGTTTTCCTTCCGGCAGTCAATGAGGCCCGTGAATAACGGCCCGACATGCACATATATCACACCATCACCGACGATAGGAGCGTATTCTCTATGGATTCGACCATCTTTAATCGCCGTACCCTGCTGGGCAGCGGCGTACTTGTGGGCCTTGGTGCCCTGCTTGCGGCGTGCGGTCAGCAGGCAAATAACGAGGCGGCAGCCACGACTTCCGCCGCGCCGAGCGAGACCGCTTCAGCATCTGCAGCGGCATCTGATGCGGCTTCTGCATCAGCTACTCCGAGCCCGGTCATTACCCGCGGCTACTCCGGCGGATCGAAGGCACCCGACGGTGAGTACCGTAAGGCCGACGGTCATGGTCCTGCTCAGAATGTTCCTCTGCCGAAAGCCGAGCCGCAGCAGTACCCCGAAACCTTCGCTGGACTCCGTGAGATGATGCGTGACTGGATTAAGGCACGCAACTACGGTATCCAGACCGGTGATATGCAGTATGTATGGCCCTACATGCTGGACACTTTTGATGAGGACATTAAATTCCTGCACTACATCGAGGATCTTTACAAAAGCGGTGGCTGGGTTATCGAAGGCACCTCAGAATACCAGGCCGAAAGCGATCTGATGTATGACGAAGAAGCCAAAGAATATTGGACTCTCACGCGACGCTTGTGGACTTATGGCATGTACGTAAACCCCAATGGCAAGGTGTATGAGCGTACTAATACCAGCAACGAAAATGAAATATTTATGTTCCGCTATAAGTATCAGAATGGCTACTGGCAGCTCTCGGAGCATCGCTCGAATAAGGAGCTACGTGAGCAGGGAATTATCAAATAATGGCAAATAAATTTTCAGGGATTCTAGGAATAACTGTTATTTCTGCGCTCATACTACCCCTTGGCACGTCAGCTGTTGCGCTAGAAGATACTTCAAATAACGACAGTCACAGCATCACAGACCATAGCGCCACTCCACCAGCTACAGAGATTGGAAATGAGGGACTAGATTCCGAAGCGCAGGTCGATTTACCACCTCAGCAGGCGGAATCCGAACTCGTAGCTCGAGCGGAGAGCAAACAGAAATCTTTTGAAGAAAGCCATCATCTCATGCATGATGGTCAAGGAAACCAATTCTATGCCTCAATTGAAGACAAGGACTCCTGCGTCACCGCTGACGGTCAGCCAGGACAGTATTTCCGCACCTGGATGATGCCTGACGACGGAAACGACTACACCGGTTACTACAATACCTCCGGCATCGGAACCTACTGCAACCCAGTAGAATCCCGCACCCTAACCGCCAATAACCCCGGCGAGTCTCGTAAGCCGAGCCCTGCTGAAATGCTTCAAGAAATTGAAGACAAATTCGCCAACACCGATATCCGACCGCCTATCCTAAAGCAGTCCTACAACTCCGGTAACGGCACCGGTAGGGCTAAGGGTGACCCCAACGTTTACAAGGGCGACAACGTCAATTTCTACGCTGAAGCCCCCACCGCTTATTGGGAAGGCGAACTCTCGGCCGGTCACGTTGAAATCGAGTCTTATCCGGTACAGATGACCGTCCAATACGGCAACGGTGACGAAAGCACGTCTTACACTATCGGTGAGCCCATCTACCCGAAGTCAGGCTCGAAAGCGCGCCCGACCGCGACCAGTTATGTGTATAAGCGTTCGGGCAACTTCCACGCCTACGCAACGGTGTCTTATGCTGGGCGGTACCGCGTCAATGGCGGCCCGTGGCAGGCTATGCGTACTGTCGTCAAGAAGGACACTGCTGAACCTTTGCTGATTCGTGTCTGGTGGGTTGATGTGGGCCGCGTGGCAGGTGACTGCAGCTACGACGACACTCGCTGGGGTTGCAAGAACGATCCGACCATGGGTAAGCCGGATAACCCGAACCCGCGCCTGCGCAAGGCTGATATTCGTACCGGTCAGCGCTGGCACCTGAACGATAGCGGCGATGGGGATACGGAGTATTCGCTGCACCGCGATTGGCCCGACATGTAAACCAGTTCTAACCCAACATATAAATAACCGCAGCAGGCGGCCCCGGATGCGTGTGCGTCCGGGGCCACTTTTTAGCACATCGATAAACTACGCCTTATATTTGCTTTGATGGCTTTGAAAGGAATAGCAGATAGATTCCGAAGATGAGCTTAATCGCCGCGTCGATATATGCAATTACCTCTAACGGGATGTTGGTAAAAATATATCCCGCAAACACGTTAATGGCACATATAAGACCCAGGTATATCATTGACTTTCCATGCACAAAATAGTATGGGAAGAAATGCAGGGCGGTTGCCATCAGTGCCCCTAGCCAAATCAGTCTCCAATTTTCAGTTGCAAAAAATGGGCCACCTAGCAAAACCATTAAGACAAATAGTAAAATAACAGCATACGAGGATATTTTCTTTTGAAATTCACTCGAAGGACCATCGGATAGTCTATTCAGCACCTTTTTATTCATATTGATTGATAAAAAGCTAATAACGTAGCCGATGCTGAATACTTGCATGTTTATTATTTGCTGTCCTCCGACCAGGGTAGCCATTGCTATAACTGCCGCCACCACAATTAGCCACAGGCCACATGCCCTCTTATAGTTAAATTCTAACTTTTCGTCTTTGTTATAGTTTAGAAAAGTCATCGATACCTCCAATAGTCTCTCGTAGGGTCACTTCTCTTGTTACGTCACTAAATTTTAATATGAAAAAATTCTGCAATATATCAATATTGCCCAGTCCTT
>CALGXU010000240.1 GCA_937935205.1 uncultured Rothia sp. | reverse complement strand
GCTACCTTAGGACCGTTATAGTTACGGCCGCCGTTTACCGGGGCTTCAATTCAAAGCTTCTCCAAAAAGGATGACCTCTCCTCTTAACCTTCCGGCACCGGGCAGGTGTCAGGCTATATACTGCATATTTCTATTTCGCATAGCCATGTGTTTTTGTTAAACAGTCGCCAGGGCCTTTTCTCTGCGACCTCTGATCGCTCAGAGGCGTCCTTTTTCCCGAAGTTACAGGACTATTTTGCCTAGTTCCTTAACCGCGAATCACTCGAGCGCCTTAGTATACTCAACCCAACCACCTGTGTCGGTTTACGGTACGGGTAATCATACAATATGTTTAGCGGATTTTCTTGGGAGCCTGGTTACGTACTTTTCAGATTGTGCATGCACGCTCTGTACTATCAGGTTCGACTCTCAGGGCGGATTTGCCTACCCCAATCTACATCTACACCCTTTAACCAACTATTCCGTCAGTTGGCCGTACTGTCACTTCTCCGTCTCCACATCACTCATATGATTAGTATGGGAATATTAACCCATTCTGCCATCGCGTGCGCCGTTCGGCTACCGCTTAGGGCCCGACTAACCCTGATCCGTTTAGCGTTGATCAGGAAACCTTGGTCTTTCGGCGAGGGGGTTTCTGACCCCCTTTATCGTTACTTATACCTACATTTGCTTTTCTAACAAATCCAACCCGAATCATCTTCGAATCTTCTGCTCCGTTAGAATGCTCCCCTACCGATGTATTAACATCCCACAGCTTCGGTACACTGCTTATGCCCGATTATTATCCATGCCAAAATCCTCGACTAGTGAGCTGTTACGCACTCTTTAAATGAATGGCTGCTTCCAAGCCAACATCCTAGCTGTCTTCGCATCTTGACCGCGTTTGTCCAACTTAGCAGTGATTTAGGGACCTTAGCCGATGGTCCGGATTCTTCTCCTTTAGGACATGGACCTTAGCACCCATGCCCTCACTCCCAGGATAACTTATAAGCATTCGGAGTTTGTCTGGACTTGATAGCCGGTGAAAGCCTCGCATCCAATCAGTCGCTCTACCTCACGTAAGAAACTCCACAGGCTGCACCTAAATGCATTTCGGGGAGTACGAGCTATCTCCAAGTTTGATTAGCCTTTCACCCCTACCCTCAGCTCATTCGAAAGCTTTTCAACGCTTACCGATGCGGTCCTCCAATTAGTGTTACCTAACCTTCAACCTGGCCAAGGGTAGATCACTTGGTTTCGCGTCTGCCCCTGCTGACTATAAACGCCCTATTCAGACTCGCTTTCGCTCCGGGTACCCGACTTTAGCCGGTTAGCCTTGCCAGCAACGGCAACTCGTAGGTTCATTATGCAAAAGGCACGCAGTCACCCCACGTAGGGGCTCCTACCGCTTGTAGGCAGACGGGTTCAGGGTCTATTGCACTCCTCTGTTCGAGGTCCTTTTCACCTTTCCCTCACGGTACTTGTTCACTATCGGTCTCTCGGGTATATTTAGCCTTACGGGATGGGCCCCGCTAATTCACTCAGGATTTCACGTGTCCCGAGCTACTCAGGTGTCAAACTCTTACATAGCGACTCTTTCGTCTACGCGGCTGTCACGCTCTCTGGCTGTGCTTTCCAACACAATTCTACTAAAGTCTTTATATAATTTGTCGTCTGATCCTATTACCCCGACTTTGCCGAAACAAAGCCGGTTTGGGCTATTCCCCGTTCGCTCGCCACTACTAAGGGAATCACTTTTGTTTTCTTTTCCTATGGGTACTAAGATGTTTCAGTTCCCCACGTCTGCTCTGTGCTCTGCACAGTGACATATCTTCCATATGCCGGGTTGCCCCATTCGGAGATCTACGGATCAATTCGTATGTGCCGATACCCGTAGCTTTTCGCAGCTTATCACGTCCTTCTTCGCTTCCGAGAGCCAAGGCATCCACCGTCTGCCCTTGTCTTTTTTCGCCTTACGTCCTTTCTTGTGGTCACCCACAATAAGGAACGATTGTTGAGTAAATACTAAGTCTCTTATAAGACTCGTTACTTTTGCTTTTATATTCGTATTCCATTTGTTCCCAAATAGAACACGGCTCTACTCTTGTTGTTTCTAATTATATTACCAAGTATGTCAAAGATCACTTTGTCAATCACACCTTACAGCATGATGACCGAGTGGAGAATATCGGATTCGAACCGATGACCCCCTGCTTGCAAAGCAGGTGCTCTAGCCAGCTGAGCTAATCCCCCATAAATCCCACTTCGGATTCAGGTAGTCCCAGGCAGAGTTGAACTGCCGACCTCTACATTATCAGTGTAGCGCTCTAACCAACTGAGCTATAGGACTGGCTAATGTCGTCGTGCACGGCTGATCTCTGTCTTTCGCTGATTGCTCCGCGCCCTTAATTCTCTATTTTTGCGTGCGCTCAATATAAATCCCCTTACCATAAGGGGAACAAATGTGGCGGTGCACCCATGAAAGAATCCCTAAGAACTCTTTCACCGTGAGAGGAATTTTGGTAATCCTCACGTCTAAAAAACGATTTGTCCCTATCCTGTACTCCAACTGTCCTACCTAAGAACAAGGTTCCAATATGGAATCTCCAGAAAGGAGGTATTCCAGCCGCACCTTCCGGTACGGCTACCTTGTTACGACTTAGCCCCAGTCACTGGTATTACCCTTAAGCGCCCCTTGCGGTTACGCTCTTCAGGTACTCCCAACTTCCATGGCTTGACGGGCGGTGTGTACAAGGCCCGGGAACGTATTCACCGCGCCATG
>CALGXU010000239.1 GCA_937935205.1 uncultured Rothia sp. | reverse complement strand
GTCGTAACAAGGTAGCCGTACCGGAAGGTGCGGCTGGAACACCTCCTTTCTGGAGTTCGGACCGATTGACATAAACGGTTGCCCGAAAAATTAAGGAGAATTGGTTGAAGGTAGGGTTTTTTGCAACGGAACCGGTGTCGGAGACTTATCCGATCGGGGGAAGAAGAAAAGACCATATATCGCCTTCGGTTTCGGCTCTCGGCTTTTTTTTATCCGAAAAACTTTACTGCACGGCGAAAAGCCATATTTGTTCGACGTATGAATAAAACGAATATAACCTGCGGATATTCCGATGCAATCAATCGGGATGTCCGGGAGGGTGTTCTCTCTCTCTTGAATCGAAGATAGAGAGATACAGGAAGATAAGGAGTCTTTCCCTCCCCCGAGGCCTTGGTTCGTTTATCTTTCGAGCTTTCCCTGCTTCGAACTTTGCTTCTTTTTTTGAAGCGAGGCAAAAAGGAAAAATAAAGAGAGATAAGGGGCAACGGTCATGCAGCCCAAGGAGCTGCCACAGGCAGACGGAAGAGTTCGAATAAGAGACAAGCAGTCCTATAGCTCAGTTGGTTAGAGCGCTACACTGATAATGTAGAGGTCGGCAGTTCAACTCTGCCTGGGACTACGGGGGATTAGCTCAGCTGGCTAGAGCACCTGCTTTGCAAGCAGGGGGTCATCGGTTCGAATCCGATATTCTCCACGAAAGAAAACAGGCGATCATTGACATATTGGAAGAAAATCAAATAAAGAATTTAAGTAGAGCACAACAAGCTTAAGTATACCGGCGGCGGCAATTGATTGCCGGGCGAACAAAAGTAAGCAAGGGCAGACGGTGGATGCCTAGGCTCTCGGAGGCGAAGAAGGACGTGATAAGCTGCGAAAAGCTGCGGGAATCGGCACATACGAATTGATCCGCAGATATCCGAATGGGGCAACCCGTCAGGCCTTGGCCTGACACATGAATTGATTTCATGAGCGAACGCGGGGAACTGAAACATCTCATTACCCGTAGGAGAAGAAAACAAAAGTGATTCCCTCAGTAGTGGCGAGCGAACGGGGATTAGCCCAAACCGGCTTTGTTTCGGCAAAGTCGGGGTAATAGGACTTCGACAAAAGTTTAATGATAGATATAGGAGAACCTACTGGAAAGTATGGCCGAAGAGCATGAAAGCTGCGTATCCGACATATCGAACAATAGACGACGGAGCACCTGAGTAGCGCGGGACACGAGACATCCTGTGTGAATTGGCGGGGCCCATCCCGTAAGGCTAAATACTCCCGAGAGACCGATAGTGAACCAGTACCGTGAGGGAAAGGTGAAAAGAACCTCGAACAGAGGAGTGCAATAGACCCTGAACCCGTCTGCCTACAAGCGGTAGGAGCGCCATTAAGGTGTGACTGCGTGCCTTTTGCATAATGAACCTACGAGTTACTGTTTGTGGCAAGGTTAATTGTTATAATCAAGACAAGGAGCCGAAGCGAAAGCGAGTCTTAAAAGGGCGCCCATTTAGTCACGAGCAGTAGACGCGAAACCAAGTGATCTACCCTTGGTCAGGTTGAAGGTTAGGTAACACTAACTGGAGGACCGAATCGGTAAGCGTTGAAAAGCTTTCGGATGAACTGAGGGTAGGGGTGAAAGGCTAATCAAACTTGGAGATAGCTCGTACTCCCCGAAATGCATTTAGGTGCAGCCTGTCGGATGTTATCATGAGGTAGAGCGACTGATTGGATGCGAGGGTTTCACCGCCTATCAAGTCCAGATAAACTCCGAATGCATGATAATTGACCGATGGAGTGAGGGCATGGGTGCTAAGGTCCATGTCCGAGAGGAGAAGAATCCGGACCACCGGCTAAGGTCCCGAAATAATTGCTAAGTTGTAAAAACGAAGTCAAGATGCAGAGACAGCTAGGATGTTGGCTTGGAAGCAGCCATTCATTTAAAGAGTGCGTAACAGCTCACTAGTCGAGGATTTTGGCATGGATAATACACGGGCATAAGCAATTTACCGAAGCCGTGGGATATAGTAAAATATCGGTAGGGGAGCATTCCAGCGACGTAGAAGGGAAAAGGGCGACTTTTTCTGGAGTTTCTGGAAAAGCAAATGTAGGTATAAGTAACGATAAAGGGGGCGAGAACCCCCCTCGCCGAAAGACCAAGGATTCCTGATCAACGCTAATCGGATCAGGGTTAGTCGGGGCCTAAGGATAAGCCGATAGGCGATTCCGATGGACGAACCGGTTAATATTCCGGTACTGATACAGAGAGCGATGTGGTGACGGAGAAGTGACAGTCCGGCCGTCTGACGGAATAGGCGGTTAAAGGGTGTAGATGTTGATCGGGGTAGGCAAATCCGCCCTGAGAGTCGAACCTGACAGTACCCGGAGTACAAGTACGAAGGGATAAGGACGTAAACCGGCTCCCAAGAAAACCCGCTAAGCATATTTCTGTGTTACCCGTACCGTAAACCGACACAGGTGGTTGGGTTGAGTATACTAAGGCGCTCGAGAGATTCGCGGTTAAGGAACTAGGCAAAATGGTCCTGTAACTTCGGGAGAAAGGACGCCTGTCTCCGGACAGGCCGCAGAAACCAGGCCCAGGCGACTGTTTAACAAAAACACAAGGCTATGCAAAAAAGCAATTTGAGGTATATAGTCTGACACCTGCCCGGTGCTGGAAGGTTAAGAGGAGGAGTCATCGTCAAGAGAAGCTCTGAATTGAAGCCCCAGTAAACGGCGGCCGTAACTATAACGGTCCTAAGGTAGCGA
>CALGXU010000238.1 GCA_937935205.1 uncultured Rothia sp. | reverse complement strand
CTTTAGCCCACCGGAACGTTAACGTTCACCAGCGAGTACAGATCCTTCGGATCATCCGGGCTAGCAACCAGGTCAATGAACTGCTGCAGGTCGGTGTCCTGCGTAGCCGCACGGGCATAACGCAGACCCGAGAAGTCAGCAATTGCGAAGCCCACCGAGTCGAACAGGGTAATCTGCTCGTCCGACACGCGGCCGGGCTCCTCACCGGTCAGAACCTTCCAGAACTCCACCACGGGGAAGTCCGGGTCCTTCTGCTGAATCTCGCCCTCAATGCGGGTCTGCGGCGGGAACTCAACAAACACGGTGGAGCGGTCCAGAATTTCGCTTTCCAGCTCAGTCTTGCCGGGGCAGTCGCCACCAATAGCGTTCAGGTGCACGCCGGGCTTCACCTGGCGGTCCAGCAGAACCTTCGCCTGCTGCTTATCGGCGGTGCAGGTGGTAATAATGTCTGCACCCTCAACAGCCTCGTCCACGTCCTTAGCCAGGTGGATGCGGAAGCCCAGCGGCTCCAGGTTGCGGCGGAACTTCTCCATCGCGTGCGGATCAACGTCGTAGACGGACAGGTCCTCAATGCCGAGCACAGCGCGCATACCCAGCGCCTGGAACTCAGACTGAGAGCCGGTACCAATCATCGCCATCTTCTTCGAGTCCTTGCGTGCCAGGTGCTTAGCAACCATGGCGGACACGCCGGCGGTACGCAGCGCGGTCAGCAGGGTCATCTCAGCCAGGAACACGGGGTAGCCGTTGTCTACGTCAGCGAGCAGACCGAACGCGGTCACGGTCTGGAAGCCGCGCGCCGGGTTGGACGGGTGGCCGTTCACGTACTTGAAGGAGTAGGTGATGTTGTCGGAGGTGGGCATCAGCTCAATCACACCGAAGGGGGTGTGGGAGGCGACGCGCGGGATCTTGTCGAAGCTCTGCCACTTCTTGAAGTCTTCTTCGAGGAAGTCGACCATGCCGGCAATGATGTTGCCTACGCCGTCCTTCTGAATCCACTTCGCCATCGAGGCGACGTCAACAAATTCCACCGCGTGTGCGCTAGGACGTTCAGTCATGATTTTCTCCTTTGAATATCTGCACAAAACTTCTTTGTGCATCTGGTGGTCACTGCGGATATCTATTATCTCAAAATATATTGCAGGACACACCGTATTAGAAATGCTGTAGATATGTACTTTGCTT
>CALGXU010000237.1 GCA_937935205.1 uncultured Rothia sp. | reverse complement strand
GCTTGTGGAGGATCGTGGCGCCCTGGTGGGTGGCCTCATCGTGGACGAAGAGGACGAGGTCCTGGTCGTGATGTCCAGCGGCAAGGTTGTTCGTTCGAATGTGAATGAGGTTCCTGCGAAGGGACGCGATACCATGGGTGTTATCTTTGCAAAGCCCGGTGAGGGCGATTCGATTATCGGTGTAGCCCGTAACCAGGATCGTCAGCTGGACGACAGCGATGATGAAAACACTGAGAATGCCGAGGTGGCAGATGATACTTCTGCGGCTCCCGGCACGGATAACGAGGGTGAAGCGGCGGCTGCCGACCTCACCGCTACTGGAGGTAACTAATGAGCAGCACTCCCGCGAGCTCCTCTTCCGCGTCAGCGCAGCGTTCGGCAGCAGCTGGTGCGTCTAAGAAGGGGGCCCCTAAGTCCGGTGCCCGCCGCCCGGCTCAGGCACGTTCAGGTCAGGCCCGTCCCGGAGCCGCTAAGCGTCCTGCCGGCAAGCGCCCGGTGAATGCTAAGCGTCCGACGGGTTCGCGTCGCCAGCTGGTGCGCCCCGCGCCTCGTTCGAAGATTCGTCGCGCGCGCCTGGTGGTGCAGAAGGTCGATACCTGGTCGGTAGCTAAGCTGATCTTCCTGCTGTCGATTGCTCTGGGTATCGTGACCGTCGTGGCCTCGGTGATTCTGTGGCTGTTCCTGCAGGCTTCGGGTGCCTTTACCGGTGTAAACCAGCTGATTAGCTCGCTGGGTACCGGTTCGACCACCGTGGATATCTCGCAGATGATTTCGCTGGGGCAGGTGGCTCTGGTAACCACGATTTTTGCTGTGGTGAACACCGTGGTCTTCACCCTGCTGGGTATGATTGCTGCTATCCTGTACAACCTGGCTGCAAAGCTGGTGGGTGGCGTGACCCTGACTCTGAGCGACGAGTCTTAAGAACGCTCGACTATGAGTTTGAATTGGGCGGTATCGTCTCCATGCGGAGGCGGTGCCGCCCTTTTTGCGCTATCTTTTCCGCGTTTTGCGGGGGCTTTGGTGGTGTGTCCTATCTTGATGCTGAACCCCTCACCCATATGTGATGTATAACATATCATTTTGATTTGGTGTTCCCTCTAAACGCCTGTATAGTTATATCTCGTTCTACGGAAGAAATTCCGCAGAGGGAGGGCGTATA
>CALGXU010000236.1 GCA_937935205.1 uncultured Rothia sp. | reverse complement strand
GAAGGCACCGAAGGCCCCTACATTGGCAACGGCGGCGTCATCCGCGGCGGCACCCCCCACGAAATCGCCACCGAGGTTTCCCTCAATACCGCACACGGTGTGGAGCGCCTGGTGCGCTACGCCTTCGAGCTGGCGTCCACCCGCCGCAAGAAGGTCACCCTCGTACACAAGACCAACGTGCTCACCCACGCCGGTCGCCTCTACAACCGCTACTTCACCGAAATTGCGGCTGAATTCCCCGAGGTCGAAACTGACTACCTGCACATTGACGCGACCACCATCTTCATGGTCACCGACCCCGCCCGCTTCGACGTGATCGTCACCGACAACCTCTTCGGCGACATCATCACCGACCTCGCCGGTGCAGTGACCGGCGGTATCGGCTATGCGGCAAGCGGCAACATCAACGCCGTCGGCGAGTTCCCCTCCATGTTCGAGCCCGTACACGGCTCCGCACCGGACATCGCCCGCCAGAACAAGGCAAACCCCACCGCCGCAATTCTCGCCGGTGCGATGCTGCTGCGTCACCTCGGTTACGATGCGGCAGCAGCCCGCATTGAGGATGCTGTCGAAGCAGATATGCGCGAGAACGGCGCGAGCGTGCGTGGAACCGACCAGGTCGGCGCGGACGTGCTCGCACGCCTCGGCTAAAACTTGCCCGGCTAAATTTCACGCGGCTAAAACTTGCTCGGCTAAAACGTGAACTACGCTAGTGAAGCCCGGAAGGAACACACCTTCCGGGCTTCACCCATATCTCCACCCGCACAGCCCGTGTTCACATCCTGAATGGGAGAAAAGGTGCGCATGCGGCAAACGCATCTTTCCGGTACCCTAAAACAGGTCAGGCACACCCGCCCGGCACCTCGGCGGTGGACACCATCCACCACTAGCTTTGATGCATCCGACTAGCACAGACCGCTAGATGCACCCATCTGCCCCGCACGACAACGCGCCCGGCGGCACACACCGGTCCCTCGCCCCGCCGCGAGAACCGCAACTCAAAGAACGCCCACAGAGGCAACTAGACGAAGAGGAACGCAGAACGATGGCCATCGAATTCAGCCACGAAGCAAACCAGTCACCCGCCACCGCCGAACGCCGCGCCGAAATCCTCGCAAACCCCGGATTCGGCGACTACTTCAGCGACCACATGGTCACCATCGACTGGGAAGGCGACTACAAGACCGGCGGCACCTGGTACGACGCACGAGTTCACCCCTACGGCCCGCTCGTCCTCGACCCCGCAGCATCCGTCTTCCACTACGGTCAGGAAATCTTCGAGGGCATTAAGGGCTACCGCCACGCCGACGGCTCCGTGTGGACCTTCCGCCCCGAAAAGAACGCGGCACGCTTCGCGAACTCCGCACATCGTCTCTCCCTGCCGCAGCTGCCCGCCGAGACCTTCATTGAGTCCCTGCGCCAGCTGATTAAGGCGGACGAATCGTGGGTTCCCACCGGTGACGGTGAGGCCTTCTACTTCCGCCCCTTCATGATTGCCACCGAGGCGTTCCTGGGCGTTCGCCCGGCCCGCCACGTGCAGTACCATGTGATTGGCTCGCCCGCCGGTAACTACTTCGGCACCCCCGAGCCCGTGGACATCTGGCTCTCCACCACCTACGCCCGCGCAGGCGAAGGCGGCACCGGTGCGGCAAAGTGCGGCGGTAACTACGCAGCATCCATGATTGCCCAGACCGAGGGTGAAAAGCACGGCTGCAAGCAGGTTATCTTCAAGGACCCGCACCGCGGCGACGCTATCGAAGAGCTCGGCGGCATGAACGTGTTCTTTGTGTTCGGCAAGGAAAACAAGATCGTTACCCCCGAGCTGACCGGCACCATCCTGGAGGGCGTGACCCGCTCCTCGCTGATTCAGCTCGCCAAGGACCGCGGCATGACCGTGGAGGAGCGCGCTATCACCCTCAACGAGTGGCGTGAAGGCGTGGCAAACGGCGACATTACCGAAATCTTCGCCTGCGGCACCGCAGCAGTGGTCGCGCCCATCGGCAAGCTCAAGGCAGAAGACTTCGAAATCCCGGCACCCACCGAGCACTTCGGCGAAATCTCCAAGAGCCTGCGCGAAGAGCTCGTCGGCATTCAGCTGGGCACCGTTGAGGACCGCCACGGCTGGATGACCCGCCTCATCTAAAACGTGAATCTAACGTAACCAGCGAAATCCCCGCAGGATGCTCACTGCCCGACCCGCACGTCGCGCGGCGAGCAGCCCGCGGGGATTCGTTGCGCCCGGTGAATGCTGCGCCCGGCGAATTGCCCGGCGAATAGTGCGCGCGGCGTTGATAGCGCGAGGATAGGGGAGGGGAGGCACACCCCGCCGCCCCTTCCTTGCTAAAACCGACCCCGCCCTCGAAGGCTGGTACCCTAGAAAGTATGCGTATTGCACGATTTACCGTAAATAATGAGCTCCACTTCGGGCTGGTAGAAGGCGACGCAGGCGAAGAAACCCTGCGCGTACTCGCCGGCGACCCCTTCTACTCGGGCATCGAACCGACCGGCACCACCTACCCCATCGACCAGGTGCGCCTGCTCGCCCCGATCATCCCCCGCTCCAAGGTGATTGGAGCGATCGCAAACTGGGCAGGAACCGAGGCGCCCGCCTCCCCGCAGTTCTTCCTCAAGCCCAACACCACCGTTATCGGCCCCGGCGACCCCGTGACCCTGCCCGAGTACTCCGAAGCCGTCAGCGCAGAAGGTGAACTCGCCGTCATTATCGGTCGTATCGCCAAGTCCGTGCCTCTCGAGCGCGTGCACGAAGTCATCTTCGGCTACACCGTAGCCAACGACCTCACCGCCCGCGACCTGCTCGAAGACCGCCAGTGGACCCGCGCCAAGGGCTTCGACGGCTCCACCCCGCTCGGCCCCTGGATTGAAACCGACCTGGACACCGACTCGCTGAACATCACCACCTGGGTTGACGGCGACGTCGTGCAGGAAGGCAACACCTCCGAAATGCACTACTCCGTAGCCGAACAGGTTGCCGCAGCCTCCGAAATCTTCACCCTGCTGCCCGGCGACGTACTGCTCACCGGCACCCCCGCCGGCATCAGCGTACTGCGCGACGGCAACGAAGTAGAGGTCGAAGTCGAAGGCATCGGCTCCCTCGTCACCCGCGTGCGCGACTAAGCCGCCCGCGCCCCAAAACGTAACGTACATCCTGAAACACACCGTCAAGGAGACATCATGACCGAATACCACGGTCCCGTACTCAACAGCCCCGCAGACACCCGCGTCCGCTTCTGCCCCTCGCCCACCGGCACCCCGCACGTGGGCATGGTCCGTACCGCCCTCTTCAACTGGGCGTACGCACGCCACACCGGCGGCAAGCTGATCTTCCGCATCGAAGACACCGACGCGGCACGCGACTCCGAAGAGTCGTTCAACCAGGTGCTCGAATCCCTGCACTGGCTCGGCATCAACTGGGACGAAGGCGTTGGCGTCGGCGGCCCCCACGAGCCCTACCGCCAGTCCGAGCGTAAGACCGCAGGCATCTACAACGAGGTCTTCGCAAAGCTCGTTGAAGGCGGCTACGTGTACGAAGACTTCTCCACCCCCGACGAGGTGAAGGAACGCCGCAAGGCAGCCGGTCAGGACCCGCAGCTCGGCTATGACAACTACGACCGTAACCTCACCGAAGAGCAGAAGGAAGCCTACCGCGCTGAGGGTCGCAAGCCCGTCTGGCGTCTGCGCATGCCTGACGAAGACATCACCTTCAACGACCTCGTTCGCGGTGAAATCACCTTCAAGGCAGGCACCGTACCGGACTACGTGGTTGTCCGCTCCAACGGCGACCCGCTGTACACCTTCGTGAACCCCGTCGACGACGCACTCATGGGCATCACCCACGTGCTACGCGGCGAAGACCTGCTCTCCTCCACCCCGCGCCAGATCGCGCTCTACCGCGCGCTCATCGACACCGGCGTGACCAGCTTCATCCCCGAATTCGGCCACCTGCCCTACGTCATGGGCCAGGGCAACAAGAAGCTCTCCAAGCGCGACCCCGAGTCGAACCTCTTCCTGCTGCGCGACTCCGGCTTCATCAAGGAAGGCCTGCTGAACTACCTGTCCCTGCTGGGCTGGTCCCTCTCCGCAGACCAGGACGTCTTCAGCATCGACGAGCTCGTCGAGCACTTCGACGTACACGACGTTGTCGCCAACCCCGCACGCTTCGACGTGAAGAAGGCAGAATCCATCAACGGCGACCACATCCGTGCGCTCGACCCCAAGGACTTCCGCGACCGCCTCATCCCGTACCTGCAGGCTGCAGGCGTACTCGGCGAAACCCTCACCGAGCGCGAAGAGCAGATCCTCACCGAAGCAGCACCGCTCGTTCAGGAGCGCATGCAGCTGCTCGGCGAAGCACCCGGCCTGCTCGCATTCCTCTTCAAGGCTGACGAAGAAATCAGCACCGCAGACGACGCACGCAAGCAGCTCAAGGAATCCGCACCGCAGGTCCTCGCCGCCGCTATCGAGGCTCTGGAGCCCCTCGAGGACTTCACCGCAGCCAACATTGAGGCAGCCCTGCGCGCCGCAATCGTCGACGGCCTGGAAATCAAGCCGCGCCTCGCATTCGGCCCCGTGCGTATCGCAGTGTCCGGCGAGCGTATCTCCCCGCCGCTGTTCGAGTCCATGGAGATCCTGGGCAAGGACTCCTCCCTCGCACGTCTGCGCAAGCTTGCCGCTGAACTGAGCTAACCATGAAGCAGTCAATCATGGGGCAGGCGCTGCTGAAGGGCACCCTCATGGCGCTCACCAATGCCTGCATTATCTGGCTGATTCTGTACATCGCCAACATGGACAAGTCCGTCTTGATGGTGGTCGCTGTTGTCGTTGCGGCAGCCTTCGGGTACGTGA
>CALGXU010000235.1 GCA_937935205.1 uncultured Rothia sp. | reverse complement strand
AACGACTTCAAGATCTAGGCTCTGACGAAGCGGGGCGGGTATCAACTGATACCCGCCCCGCTTTCGTATGTTCCTGTGCCTTTCATCTGTAGTAGTGATAATTACACTGCGACCAATTGCGCCGAGCAAACGGACGCGTGGGTCCGCTAGAGCTTCCAGCCCGCCGCATTCACGCGCGCCTGCCAGAAGGTGCGGTACACGCCCGGCACCGCCACGAGCTCCTCGTGGGTACCAATCTGCGCCAGGGCCCCATGCTCATCAAGCACCACAATCTGATCGGCGTCACGTACCGTGTCCAGTTTGTGCGCAATAACCAACACGGTCGAACGCTGCCGCAGACGGCGAATGGACTGCTGCACCGAGGCCTCGTTCTCGGGGTCCAGGGCGCTCGTCGCCTCGTCAAAGAGCAGGATAGGCGCATCCTTGAGCAGGGCACGAGCAATGGAAACACGCTGGCGTTCACCGCCGGAAAGACGGCCTCCGCCCTCACCCACACGGGTCTGCCACCCCTCCGGCAGGCGCGCCGCAATCTCATCGACACCCGCAAGGGACGCGGCCCGAAGCACCTGCTCGTCGGTGGCGTCCTCACGGCCCACGCGAATGTTCTCCATGAGGGTTCCGTCAAAAAGATACACGTCCTGGAAAACCATCGAAAGCTGAGCCATGAGCTGCTCGGTGCGTTGCTTGCGCACATCCACACCACCCACGCGCACCGTACCGGAATCAACATCCCAGAAGCGGGCCAACAGCTTGAACACTGTGGTCTTACCGCTACCGGAGGGGCCCACGATAGCTGTGAGCGACCCTGGTTCGGCTGTGAAGCTCAGCGAACGCAACACCGGAACGCCCGGCGTGTACGAGAAGCTCACATTCTCAACGCTCACACTGCCAGGATCGCTCAGATGCGCTGGCTCCTCGGGTACGGGGAGCGGCTCGGACGAGAGGATTTCGTTCACGTCCGCGAGCGGGATACGCGAGTTCTCCGCGCCAACCAGGAAGCTGACCGCATCCTGAATCGCACGTGTGAAGCGCAACATCACGCCGATGAACACCACGGTCGAGACGGGATCAAGCGATCCGGTCAGCGCCATCTGCACCGACACGTAGATGAGCGAAACCGCCACAATCTGGGTGCTCATTCCACCCAGCACAAGGGCAAGGGTCGAAATCCACAGGGCACGCACACGACGGCCGTGACTGCGCTCAATAGCGGAGTAGAGCGGCTCATAGTTGCCGCTCCTGCCCGCGGAGCGCAGGGCACCCTGGCACGAAGCGTACTCCACGATGCGCGAGGAGAGCTCACGCTCAAGTGGGTCAGTCAGCGAATGCGAGTAGTGCTCCAGACGGTTTGAAAACACTGTCAGCGCCGCAATGACCAGCAGCGAGGCGGCAAGGGTTATCCCCAGCATGGGCTGCCAAATAAGCACACCCACCATGAGTACGAGGGCCGCAATTGTGTTACGCAGAACCGGCACCGCCACGTGAGCGATACCCGTACCGATGGACATAAGACCCTCAGTGACCAGGCGCGACATACGCCCGTTCAGGCCCGCATCGAACCAGCCCAGCGGCAGGCTCGCCAGGCGATCGCCCACCTTCACCAGCATGACGCGCAGACCCTCCAGGGCGGCGCGGTAGGCACCCAGGTTCATGGCGTAGGTGCACGCCGCGCCAACGACGGCGCATACGCCCAACACTGTGAGCCAGCCTCCCAATCCAAGACCCCATGCAGGTGCCGACGAGGCGAGCGCCACCACGGTGGGAATAATAGCAAGGTATACGAGGCCCTCCACGATACCGCCGGCAGTCACCCAGGCGAGCGCGCGGCTCAGCTGGGCGTTACCCCGGTCGTTGAGGAGCCCCCGGTACTGGCGCAGAAGGAGTGGGTCACGCATATACCCGACCGCACTGTGCGCCTCCTCCCGGCGGGCGGCGCGGTACACGGCGGTGCTTACCGTGTTGCCCATAGTGTCATCAGCTTTAGTGACTGTCTTAGTTACAGTTTTAGTCACGGTTCTCTCCTTCCTTGGATTCGTCATCGTTCAAACCCTCAGCGACGAATCGGGAAGCCTCTCCCCCGCTTAGCGAACGCCAATAGGGGTGCTCTGCCAACTCTTCGGCGGTTCCGCGCGCGGTGATGCGGCCACCCTCCATGATGCAGATCTGGTCGGCTCCGGCAACCACCTGGGCAGTGTGCCCAATAACCAGCACCGTGCGGTCACGGGTCAGCTCGGTGAGGGCCCGCTGAATCTGCGCGGCGCAGTCCGGGTCGGTGTTGGCGGTAGCCTCGTCCAGAATCAGGATGGGCGCGTTGGTGAGCAGTGCCCGGGCGATAACGATGCGTTGCTTCTGTCCGCCCGAAAGGTTCGTGTCCTCGCCGATGACCGAGTCTAGACCGTTCGGTAGTTCACGGATGT
>CALGXU010000234.1 GCA_937935205.1 uncultured Rothia sp. | reverse complement strand
GCATCCGGCGCTATGTTCGCCGCAGCAGCTGGTGCTATCACCTTGGTTGCTGGTACCGCACTGGTTGTGGCACGCCGCCGCAAGAGCTAAGATTTAGCCTTCGCGCAACACCCCGCTTCGCCACTCGTGTTTATGAGTGGGGGAGCGGGGTGTTCCTTTCATACAATGGAAATATGACTATTCTGAATGTAATCGCAACCTCGCACGGCACCGACTCGGTTGCCGGTCGCGAGGCTATTACGCTGATTCGTGAGCAAATCAAGTTCCTGCTCGCGCAGCGTAACGACGGCGTGGAGTACCGTATCCATGCCGCATATGTGGATGTGGAATCTCCCAGCGTTGATGATGCCGCAGCCTCCCTGCCCAATGATGAGCCTTGCGTGATTGTGCCGATTCTGCTGTCGACCGGCTTCCATACTCAGGTGGATTTGCGCCGTGCCGCACGCAATAGCGGCATTGAGCGTATCAGCATTGGTGAGTCTCTGGGTCCGGATCCTCGCCTTGCCGCGCTGACCCGCGCCCGCCTGGAAGAGGCTGGCTGGACTCCCGGCGACGGCCCTGTGGTTCAGGGTGCTGCCGGTTCTTCCCGCCCTGATGGTCGCGCGGATATGAGCCGTGCCGCCGAGCTGCTGGCTGAGGAGCTGCACGTTCCGGTTCATCACGGCTTCATTGCCGCTATTGATCCGAAGTTCCACGAGGTCGTTGCCGAATATCAGCCTAAGTTCGCTGCGACCTACCTGCTGGCGGAGGGTTTCTTCGCCGGTAAGATGCGCCGTGATGCTGAGTCGACCGGTGTGCCGGTGAAGGTTGCCGCGCCGCTGGTGAACGCGCAGGGTGGTGCTTCTGCTGCCGTGGTGGCGGAGTGCTTTATTGACCGCATGGATGCGGCTATTGCCCAGCTGGATGCCGCCTAGCGCGTTCGCTGTTCACCCCGCCTCATCGGGGCTTCTGAAAGAGCAACACAAAAACCTCGGGACGTAAAGGTCCCGAGGTTTTTGTGTTGCTGTGTTTGAGTAGCCGTAGGCGGCTGAACGTTTAGGCGGTCTTGAGGTAGACGTCGCCGTCGCGGACCTCTACGGGATAGACCTTGATGGAGTAGGAGGGGTCAGAGAGGCACTCGCCGGTGGTCAGGTCGTAGACCTCCTTGTAGAGGGGGGAGGTGATGGTGGGGTTGCCGTTCTTTTCGCCGACGATGCCGCGTGCGAGGACCAGTGCCTGGCTGTGCGGGTCGAGGTGGTCGCTGGCGAAGATGCCGTGCTTGGTCTTGTAGATGGCGTACTGGTAGCCGTCGACCAGGGCGACTTCGCCCCAGTTTTCTTCGAGGTCAGATTCGGCGCAGATGCGTACCCAGTTCTCAGCCATGAGGGTTTCCTTTCGAGGTGGTGGTCTGCGCCGCGCGGGGTGCAGGACACAATAGCGGTTCGTGTGTTCTTTGTTTGGAGTTTACCTTATGAAACCCACATTTGGAAATGGGGCGCGCGGAGGGTGCTAAAGGTTATTTTTACCCTAAAAAGACACCCTCGAATTTCATAGATTAGCCTTACCTAAATTAAGTCTAGATAAGGTAAGAATACCCTATTCTAGCCCGATATTCCGCGGATTTTTTTGGAAAATTTTCCCAAAAAATGCGGATTTTCGATACCTCAACCCCGCGCTAGCGTGTACGATAAAAGTCGTAGTTTAAAACGCTTTTTGACTGCCTGAAAAAACAACATAATCCCACACAAAAATGTTTCGTAATTTTCAGATGCATTCTAAAGAAGCGGGCGCTTCAACTACTCGGTACGCATCAGATACGAGCCCAACGGCACGGAAACTAGGAGTTCCAACGCCGGGCATAATTCGGTCGCACACTGAGGGTAGATAAGCGCCATGAACTACCTGCATTACAACTAGGAAGGAAAATCCATGTCGCACACCCCCCGCAACATTCTCGTTGTCGGCGCAGGCCCCGCTGCGTGGCGTTTTGTACGCGCGTACCACGAAGGCGCTGAAGCTGCCGGTCGCGCTGCGGACACCATCACCGTCCTCAACGACGAGCCCTACATCCCCTACGACCGCGTTGCTATCGAGCAGATTTTCAAGGACACCGAGAAGGACCTGACCCTCGGCGATCCCGACCTGTGGAATGCAGAGAACATCAACCTGGTCAACAACTGCCACGCAGACAAGCTTGACCGCACCCGCCGCATCGTCACTGACACCGAGGGCAACGAGTACCCCTACGACGTGCTGATTTTCGCAACCGGTTCCCGCGCGGTTCGTATCCCCATTCTTAACTCGGATGCCGCACACGTCTTCCGCACCATTGACGATGTGAAGAACATGGTCTCCGAGGTCAAGCGCCTGCAGGACACCCTCGGCCGCGCGCCCCGCGGTATCGTCGTCGGTGGCGGTCTGCTCGGCCTCGAGGCAGCTGAGGGTCTGAAGGACCTGGGCGCAGAGCCCACCATCCTGGACGTGGCACCCTGGCTGCTCTCCGTTGAGGTTGACCAGGGTGGCGGTTACGCCGTGAACGCCCAGATTAAGGCAACTGGCATTGAGATTGAGACCGGCGTGTACATCTCCGGCATCAACAAGGACGCTGACGGCAACGTCGTCTCCGTCTCCATCGCAGACTCTCCCTCCGAGGACGCAGAAATCCGCACCCTGCCCGCCGACATGGTGGTCTTCGGTGCCGGTATTCGCCCCAACGACGAGCTGGCGCGCGACGCTGACCTGGCACTGGGTGAGCGCGGCGGTATTCTCGTCAACGACGCATGCCACTCCTCCGATGAGCACATTTGGGCTATCGGTGAGGTCGCCTGCGTGCTGGGCCGCACCTGGGGTCTGGTCGCACCGGCTAACGCTATGGCTGACGCTGTGGCAGCTAACCTGCTCAACGACAATGAAGAAGCTCAGGTTGAAGAGTTCGACATCGCAACCAAGCTGAAGTTCTCCGGTGTTCAGGTGGCTGGCTTCGGTGACCGCCGCGGCACCACCGAGGGCTGCCTCGAGGTTCTGTTCGCAGACCCCGCACGCGGCATGTACCAGAAGATCGTGACCAGCGGCGACGCAAAGACCCTGCTCGGTGGCGTGTTCGTCGGTGACACCGCTCCCTTCGACTCCCTCAAGCCCCTGCTCGGTCGCGAACTGCCCGCTGAGCCGAACGTCTACCTGACCGCAGCTGGCGGCGGCGACGGCATCCCCGACACCGAACTGCCCGACGACGCAATCCTGTGTTCCTGCAACAACATCAGCTTCGGTGCTGTCCGTGAGGCAATCGTAGACGGCAACCACGATGTTGCATCCCTGAAGTCCTGCACCACCGCGGGTACCCAGTGTGGTTCCTGTGTGCCGATGCTGCAGAAGACTCTGGAACAGCAGATGAAGAAGATGGGTCTGACCGTCTCCAAGGCACTGTGTGAGCACTTCGACTTCTCCCGTGCAGAGCTGGCTGAGGCTGTGCGCCTGACCAACCTGGACGACTTCGACTCCGTGCTGGCACGCTTCGGCCACGGTGGCGACGGCTGTGCTATTTGTAAGCCGACCGTTGCGTCGATTCTCTCGTCCTTCCGCAACTCCTACGTTCTGGATGCTGGCCGCGGTGGCCTGCAGGAGACCAACGACCGCGCACTTGCAAACATGCAGAAGAACGGTACCTACTCCGTCGTTCCGCGTATTCCCGCAGGTGAGATCCCCGCTAAGAAGCTGGGCGTCATCGCAGAGGTCGCTGAAGAGTTCGGCCTGTACGTGAAGATCACCGGTGCACAGCGTATCGGTATGTTCGGTGCTCGCCTGGAGCAGCTGCCCTACATTTGGGAGCGCCTGGTGGACGCCGGCTTCGAGTCCGGTCAGGCATACGGTAAGTCCCTGCGTAACGTGAAGTCCTGCATGGGTTCGACCTGGTGCCGCTTCGGCGTTCAGGACTCCACCGGTATGGCAATCCAGCTGGAGAACCGTTACCGCGGCCTGCGCTCCCCGCACAAGTTCAAGTTCGGCGTCTCCGGTTGTAACCGTGAATGTGCTGAGGCACAGGGTAAGGACGTTGGTCTGATTGCAACCACCAACGGCTGGAACCTGTACCTGGGTGGTAACGGTGGTGCAAACCCCGCTCACGGTCGCCTCTTCGTGAAGGACGCTTCCAGCGAGGACATCATCCGCTACATTGACCGCTACCTGATGTACTACATCCGTACCGCAGACAAGCTGCAGCGTACCGCTCGCTGGCTTGAGGACCTGGATGAGGAGCACGGCGACGGTCTGGCACACCTGCAGTCCGTCCTCATTGAGGACTCCCTGGGCGTGTGCGAGGACCTGGAGCGCGACATGCAGCGTCACGTTGACTCCTACGAGGACGAGTGGGCGGCAACCCTGAAGGACGAGCGCCGCCTGCGCCGCTTCCGTGCCTTCATCAACGAGCCCAACGGTAGCGACGAGGGTTCGCACCTGTACGTGCTGGAGCGCGAGCAGATTCGCCCCGCAACCCCCGAGGAGATTGCGGCGGCAGAAGCTGGCGAGTCCAACACCGTCCTGCTGACCGGTGCCAAGATTCCCGTGGGCAAGCCCAGTGACCTCAACCCGGTCCCGGCAGCGTAGTATGAGCCCGAAGATTCCTCCGTTCCCGCCCCGCGAGTTCGCCACTATTGACGAGGTGCTCGCGGGCGGGGCGCCCGGGCACACCCTGGACGATAGCGTGACGGAACGCGGCATTCTTCTGCCCGGCGAGCCCGCCGAGAACCCCGGCAAGGTCTACATTGTGGGTGGCGGCCCCGGTGCCGCTGACCTGCTGACCCTGCGTGCGGCACGTGCCCTGAGCGAGGCAGATGTGGTCCTTCTGGATCACCTCGCCCCGCAGGAGTACGGCGAGTACGCACCGAACGCCCTCATCGTTGATGTGGGCAAGGTTCCCGGTAAGCACGCTGTTCCGCAGTCCCGCATTCAGCAGCTCATGATTGATTACGCGCTCTCGGGTAAGACCGTGGTGCGTTTGAAGGGCGGCGACCCGTACGTGTACGGTCGCGGCGCTGAAGAGCTGGATGCGTGCATCGCCGCAGGGCTGGAGGCCGAGGTTATCCCCGGCATTACCAGCGCCATTGCGGTTCCTGCGCGTGCGGCTATTCCGGTGACTCTGCGTAAGGTGTCCTCGATTTTCACTGTCATTTCTGGTCACTCCGGCCTGTCGGAGACCGAAGTGTCGGCTGTTGAGGCGACCCTGCGCGCTCAGGGCACCGTGGTGCTGCTGATGGGCGTTCGTACCCTGCCCGATACGGTGGCGTCTCTGCTCTCTCGTGGGATTGAGGCTGACACGCCGCTGGCAACCATCGAGAACGGTTTCTCTGAGAAGGAGCGCGTGACTGTCACGACCCTTGAGAACGCTCAGGTGGATTGTGCATCGGTCAAGGCGCCGGCTATTACCGTCATCGGTGAGGTCGTGCATTATGCTCGCGACAATCAGAACCGCTTTGTGAGCGAGGTTCACGAGCGTCTGCGTGAGCGTTCCACCTCCTAGAGGCGGTGCGCTAGATAGCACGGTGCGTTAGATAATATTGCGCAGCCCCGCATCCTTGGTTTTTCCTAGTTGCCAAGGTGCGGGGCTGTTGCTGTGCCGGGAGATATTGTGAAGCTGTTGACAGTGTTGACGGTGTTGGCAACGTTGACAGTGCCGGCTTTGCCGATACTTCGGGTTTGAAAGACTTTCAAAGTAATATTAAGAAACATCTGCGAATCTCCTGTAAGTACACCCTAAATTGTGGTTAAGCTGAAACTAAGAACAACCCAATGGAGGGAGCGTATTCTATGGCAGAATCGACAGTTCACCGCAGACTATCGGACACGAGACCGCTAGACGCATCGGCGCGTACCGAGCGGGCCGACGTATCCAATGTTTCCGATGCCCTCGGTGTTGCCGATGCATCCGGCACGCACCGGGTGCCGAATCAGGTGTCACCGGAGCGGCGAGGTCTCCTCGACCCCCGCTCCATGGTGCTCCTGACGGTTAGCATCAGCACCGTGGCGGTCATGGCGGTGCGCCTGGAAGTGGTGCTTGCGGCAATCGCCAGCGCGGGGATATTTATCCTCCTATCACTGCCGCGCGATACCTTTGTGCGCTGGGCGCTCTTCACCGTGGGTTGCCTGATGCTGGCCTGCGTGTTCCCGCATATCTACCCCCACCCGGTCATCGTCATTCTGTCGTTTGTGGGGTACTGGTTCGCGAAGTACACCGCCGCGCTCTTTTTAATTCTCTCATTCTTTAGAGCGGTCACCCCGCACGAAGTGTCGATGGTCCTCATCCGTATGCGCATGCCCACGGTACTGTACGTGCCAATCATGGTGATGGTGCGTTTCTTCCCGGTGGCACACAGGGAGCTGCGCGATATTCGTAGCGCCATGGTGTTGCGCGGCCTGGCCCCGACTCCGTGGTCAGCATCGCTGCACCCCCTGCGTTCAGCGGAGATGCTGGTGATCCCTTTCCTACTTTCGATGACCCGTTGCGTGGATGAGCTCTCTGCCGCGGCACTTATCAAGGGCGTGGGGTCCCGCGAGCACCGCCGCACCTGCACGCTTTCTCCTCGATTCACCCGCTACGATGTACTGGCCCTGGTGCTGTGCGCCGGCCTGTGGGCGTACGCGCTAAGGACCGGAATGGAGGTGGGTCTGGCGTGAGCGTAACGACAAGGCGCGAGAGGGCTGTCGAGTGCCTCATTGAGCTGGATGGTGTGGACTACGACTACTTCGGCCAGGATGAAGGAAACCGTAGCGATAACCGCCCCGGAAGTGGGGAATACGGGGAAGACAGGAGTCCCTCGGCAAAGCCCACCATGAAATCTGAGGGGCATACTACAACTGAAGCCGTTACCCCCACCGAGCCCGGAGTCCCTCCCAAACCCGCGGAGAGAGCCCGCGCCCTCAGCAATGTGAACCTGAGCGTTGCCGAAGGGGAATGCGTGCTACTCGTGGGTGCCTCCGGAAGCGGAAAATCTACCTGCTTGCGCACCATGAACACCCTCGTCCCGCGCTTCTACGGAGGCAAGCTGAGCGGTAGTATCCGAATCCTCAGATGCGAGGGGCAGAGCATGACCCTCGCCGACCAGGCGGGCGTCTCCGCCATGGTTTTCCAGAACCCTCGCACCCAATTCTTCACCTCGACCGCGCGCGCAGAAATGGCGCTCGTGGGGGAAATGCTTGGCGAATCTCCCGAGTCGATTCGCCGGAGCGTTGAGAACGCCGCGCAGGAGGCTGGGATTGAGCACCTGTTGGACCGTCCCCTTGAAGCACTTTCAGGAGGGCAGTTGCAACGAGTAGCCTGCGCCTGCGCCCTGGCCGCTCATGCACCCATCCTGCTTCTGGATGAGCCA
>CALGXU010000233.1 GCA_937935205.1 uncultured Rothia sp. | reverse complement strand
TTCGCCTACGCACAGCGTCGTATGCGCGGCATGTTCGACCCCGAGGCTGCCCCGGGCACCTCCCCCTTCGACCACCACGTCTACGTCATCGCCTCCGAGGGTGACGTGCAGGAAGGCGTCACCGCCGAGGCGTGCGCGCTCGCAGGTCACCAGGAGCTCGGCAACCTGATCGTCATCTGGGACCGCAACCACATCTCCATTGAGGAAGACACCGACGTTGCCTTCACCGAGGACGTCGCAAAGCGCTACGAGTCCTACGGTTGGGATGTTCAGCGCGTGGACTGGACCCGCACCGGCGACTACGTTGAGGACGTCGCAGAACTGTACGCCGCTATTGAGCGTGCGAAGGCTGTCACCGACAAGCCCTCCTTCATTGAGCTGCGCACCATCATCGGCTACCCCGCCCCCACCAAGCAGAACACCGGCGCAGTACACGGCTCCAAGCTCGGCGCTGAAGAGGTTGCAGCAACCAAGGAACTGCTCGGCTTCGACCCCGCCAAGAGCTTCTTCATCGAGGAGAACGTGCTGGCGCACACCCGCCAGCTCGTTGAGCGCGGCGCAGCGGCACACAAGGCATGGGACGAGAAGTTTGAGGCGTGGGCGAAGGCTAACCCCGAGCGCGCCGAACTGTACAAGCGCCTCGTTGCTGGCGAACTGCCCGCCGACTACAAGGCTGCTTTCCCCGTGTTCGAGGCTGGCACCTCCGTAGCAACCCGCGCGGCATCCGGCACCGTCATCAACGCTATTGCTGACACCTTCCCCGAACTGTGGGGCGGCTCCGCTGACCTCGCCGGCTCGAACCTGACCACCATCAAGGGTGCAGAGTCCTTCAACCCGGTATCGCGCAGCACCGAAGACTGGACCGGCAACCCCTACGGCCGCGTGTTGCACTTCGGTATTCGCGAGCAGGCTGCCGCAGCCATCGTCAACGGTATTGTGCTCTCCTCCCCGACCCGCGCGTTCTCGGGCACCTTCTTCGTGTTCTCCGACTACCAGCGCCCGGCTGTTCGCCTCTCCGCGCTGATGGGCGTTCCCGCACTGTACGTGTGGACCCACGACTCCATCGGCGTGGGCGAAGACGGTCCCACCCACCAGCCGATTGAGCACCTCTCCTCCCTGCGCGCTATCCCCGGCTTCGACGTGGTTCGCCCCGCGGACGCTAACGAGACCGCTATCGCGTGGCGCACCATCATGGAGAAGACGGACCGCCCCGCGGGCCTCGTGCTCTCCCGCCAGAACCTGCCCGTCTGGGCTCGTGAGGACGTGCACCCCGACGCCGAGGGCGAGAAGTTCGCCTCCGCAGAGGGCACCGCACGCGGCGGCTACATCATGGCTGACACCGAGGGCACCCCGGACGTCATCCTGATTGCCACCGGTTCCGAGGTTGAGCTGGCCATCCAGGCTCGCGCAACCCTCGCCGAGCAGGGCATCGCGGCTCGCGTGGTCTCCATGCCTTCGCGTGAGTGGTTCGCTGAGCAGGACGCAGAATACCGTGAGTCGGTTCTGCCCTCCTCGGTTGCAGCCCGCGTCTCCGTCGAGGCTGGCCTGGCGATGAGCTGGTACGACCTGCTCGGCACCGCCGGCCGCGCCGTGTCCATTGAGCACTTCGGTGCATCCGCCGATGCGAAGACCCTGTACCGCGAGTTCGGTATCACCGCGGAGGCTGTCGTGGCTGCCGCTAAGGAATCCATCGACGCTGCTAAGTAAGCAGTAACAACGCCGCGGTAACTGCCGCACACACTGTGCTCCCCCTGTACTGGTGGGGTGCAGGCGCAACGGGTAGGCTCCGGCTGACCACTCAGCCGGGGCCTCCCGCCGCCCAGTAGTTTTCACTGTTATCTCAAATTTCAATTTCGACAAAGAATCGAAGGTTTTCACATGTCTGAGTCCACTCAGAAGCTTTCCGACGCCGGTGTCTCCATCTGGCTTGACGACCTCTCCCGTGAGCGTCTGACCAGCGGCAACCTCGCCGAACTCATCAAGACCCACAACGTCGTCGGTGTGACCACCAACCCCACCATCTTCGCTGGCGCGCTCTCCAAGGGCGCCGCATACGCTGAGCAGATGCGTGAGCTTGCCGCCGCCGGCGCAAGCGTTGAAGAGGCAGTCTTCGCCGCAACCTGCGACGACGTACGCGCAGCCTGCGACGTGTTCGCACCCGTCTACAAGGCATCCAACGGTTTTGACGGCCGCGTCTCCATCGAGGTTGACCCCCGCCTGGCACGCGACGCTGAAGGTACCGCCAAGATGGCCCGTGAACTCTACGAGCGCGTGGGCCGCGAAAACGTCATGATTAAGATCCCCGCAACCCAGGAAGGTCTGCGCCCCATCGCAGAGACCCTGGCTGCTGGCATCAGCGTGAACGTGACCCTGATTTTCTCCCTGACCCGCTACCGCGAGGTCATCAACGCCTACATGCTCGGCCTGGAGCAGGCGCTGGAGAACGGCAAGGACCTGTCCACCATCCACTCGGTCGCATCCTTCTTCGTCTCCCGCGTAGACACCGAAATCGATGCACGCCTCGAAGCTGCCGGCGGCGACGCTGTGCAGCTCAAGGGCAAGGCAGGCCTGGCAAACGCACGCCTCGCCTACGAGGTGTTCGAGGAAATGTTCTCCTCCGAGCGTTGGGCACGCCTGCAGGCACACGGCGCGAACGTACAGCGCCCGCTGTGGGCATCCACCGGTGTGAAGGACCCCGCACTGCCGGACACCCTGTACGTCACCGGCCTGGTCGCGCCCAACACCGTGAACACCATGCCCGAGGCAACCCTGAACGCTGTTGCCGACCACGGCGAAATCACCGGCAACACCATCGTTCCGAACTACTCCGAGTCCAACAAGGTTCTGGACGCTATCGCTGCCGCAGGTGTCTCCTACACCGAGGTCGTAGAGAAGCTCGAGGTTGAGGGTCTGTCCAAGTTCGACGTCTCCTGGGAAGAGCTGCTGCAGACCGTCCGCGAGGCACTCGAGCAGGCTAAGTAGCCGCACCCCATTAGCCGCCAAAATATAGCGCGGCATCTCAACCTAATCTGCCGGGGTTCCCGCCGAGCTTCACTGCTCCGGGAATCCCGGCGGGTTAGGTGCCCCTCATATCCTTCCGTCAAAAACCGGTACAATACAGGGTACACACCTTCCAGAATGCGGCATCGCCTCCGCGCGAATAAGGTACGAACCGCGCGCCGCACGAACCAACCAAGGCAATCAAAGGAATATATTGTGACTAATGGTCATGAAGTGAACCCCCTCAGGGATACTCGCGACCGCCGCATTACCCGCATTGCGGGGCCGTCCGCGCTCGTCTTCTTTGGCGTAACCGGTGACCTGGCCCGCAAGAAGCTGCTTCCGGCAGTGTATGACCTCATGAACCGCGGTTTGCTCCCGCCGAGCTTCGGCCTCGTCGGCTTCGGCCGCCGCCCCTGGAGCGATGACGACTTCCGCGACTACGTGCGTGAATCCGTTGAGGCAAACGCCCGCACCCCCTTCCGCGAGGACGTGTGGAACCAGTTCCAGCAGGGCATGCGATTCGTTGAAGGTGCCTTTGACGACGACGCAGCCTTCGAAAAGCTCAAGAGCACCCTTGCCGAACTCGACGAGCGTGGCGCTCACGGCAACCACGCCTTCTACCTCTCCATCCCCCCGAAGGCATTCGAGCAGGTTCTCACCAAGCTCGCCGAGCACGACCTCGCATCCCGCGATAACGACACCGTCAACCCCGTCGACGGTTGGCGCCGCGTGGTCATTGAGAAGCCCTTCGGTCACAACCTTGAAAGTGCACGCGAGCTGAACTCCATCGTGGAGGCAGTCTTCCCGCCCGACTCCGTGTTCCGCATCGACCACTACCTGGGCAAGGAAACCGTGCAGAACATCCTTGCGATGCGTTTCTCCAACCAGATGTTCGAGCCGCTCTGGAACTCCCACTACGTGGATCACGTCCAGATCACCATGGCTGAAGACATCGGCATCGGCTCCCGCGCAGGCTACTACGACGGCGTGGGTGCTGCCCGCGACGTCATCCAGAACCACCTGCTGCAGCTGCTCGCCCTCACCGCAATGGAAGAGCCCCTCAGCCTCGACGCTAAGCACCTGCGCGCCGAAAAGGCTAAGGTCCTCGAAGCAGTCCGCATTGACGACCTGCCGAACTCCTTCGCGCTCGGCCAGTACGCCGCAGGCTACCAGGGCGGCGAGCACGTCAACGGCTTCTTCGACGAAAACGACATCCCCGCAGACTCCCGCACCGAAACCTTCGCCGCGCTGAAGGTCTCCATCGCAAACCGCCGCTGGGAAGGCACCCCCTTCTACCTGCGCGCCGGCAAGCGCCTGGGCCGCCGAGTCACCGAAATCGCCGTGATCTTCAAGAAGTCCTCCGACCGTCTCTTCGGCGAACGTGAAAACCCGCAGGTCGGCCAGAACGCCGTCGTTATCCGCGTGCAGCCCGACGAAGGCATGACCATCCGCTTCTCCGCGAAGGTGCCCGGCACCCAGATGGAAATCCGCGACGTCAACATGGACTTCGGCTACGGCCACTCCTTCACCGAAGAGTCCCCCGAAGCCTACGAACGCCTCATCCTGGACGTTCTGCTCGGTGAGCCGCCGCTGTTCCCCCGCCACGAAGAAGTCGAGCTCTCATGGAAGATCCTCGACCCCTTCGAAGAGTACTGGGAAGAAAACCGCATTAAGCCTGAACCCTACGAGTCCGGTTCGTGGGGTCCGCGTTCAGCACACGAGATGCTTGAGCGTGACAACCGCGCTTGGAGGCGCCCGTGATCTCGCACCTGCATAACACCACCGTTTCCGCTATCAACAAGGAACTGAGCCAGCTGCGCGCCAACAACGGCAGCCTCAGCAGCGGACGCGTGCTCACCCTCGTGGTCCTCGCCGAAAAGGGCCACTCCCGCGAGGCCATGCGCGCGGCAATTCGTGCATCCCACGAGCACCCGAGCCGCGTCATCGTGCACATTTCGCATGACCCGCTCGACCCCGACCAGCTGGATGCAGAAATCCACCTCGGCGGTGACACCGGCGCATCCGAGATGATTGTTCTGCGCGGCTGGGGTAGCGCATCCCGCCCGACCGAGGCGCTGATTTCCGGTCTGCTGCTGCCGGACTCCCCGATTGTGGTCTGGTGGCCGCACTCGGTGCCGGAGAACCCCGCACAGCACTCCGTCGGTCGTATCGCGCAGCGTCGCATTACCGACTCTGCGCGCGCAGAGGACCCGAAGGAAGCTCTCAAGCACCTCGCCGAGGTATTCCGTGCCGGCGACACCGACCTGGCGTGGACCCGCCTCACCCTGTGGCGCACCCAGCTGGCTGCGCTCCTGGAGCAGGTGCCTTCCTCCCCCGTGCGCCGCGTGGTTGTGTGGGGTTCGAGCAAGTCCCCGTCCGTGGTGCTACTCGGCACCTGGCTCGGATGGAAGCTCAACGCACCCGTGCACCTGGCGACCATCGGTGCGGCGAACCGCGGCTTGTACCGCGTCAGCATTGAGCGTGAAGACGGTTCCGTGACCATGTTCCGCCCCGGTATTTCTGTGGCGACCGTTTCCACCCCGTACGCGCCCGATCAGCAGATTGCTCTGCCGGTGCGTACCCTCGCCGAGTGCATCTCTGAGGAGTTGCGCCGCCTCGACCCGGACGACACCTACGGTGACGTGCTGAAGCAGGCGCTGCGCACCGTCACCCTCGTGGACGATACCTGCCAGCCTGAAGACATGCTGGATCTCGAAGAATACCCGGAGGTTTTCGATGCCTAAGGTTCAGAACATGGGCGCATCCACCCCCACCCTGGTGGCGCACCCGACCCGCGAGGCCCTCGCAGCGGACGCGGTAGCCCGCATCCTCGACATCATTGAGCACGTGCTCTCTGAACGCACTATCGCCCACATTTCGCTGACCGGCGGCACGATGGGTATCGCCACCTTGAAGGCGTGGGCTGAGAACGAGCGCGTGAAGGATATCGACTGGTCCCGCGTGCACTTCTGGTTCTCCGATGAGCGTTACGTGCCCGAGCGTAGCCCCGAACGTAATGACGGTCAGGCTATTGAGGCGCTGCTCGCTCCCCTGCTTTCGCACGGCCTGGTTGTGGGCAATGTGCACCGCATGGGCCCGTCCGATATTTTCACCGGTCTTGAGGCTGCCGCCGAGCACTACGCTTTCGAGATGCGCGACTATGCCGGTTCCGCACCGGCTGTGAGCGTGCAGATGCCTGAGGGCGCGACCGAGCTGCCGCTGGCTGGCGGTCACGGTGGTGGCGCAGGTCACGAGCACGGCGGCTCCGGCGGCTGTGGTTGTGGTGGCGGCGGTTGCGGTTCTTCCGCACCTGAGCAGTCCATCGAAGAGACCACCCTGGAAGACTTCGACGCTGAGGCTGCTGAGCCCGCAGGTGGTTGCGGATGCGGCGGCGGAGGCTGCGGTGGTGGCGGTGGCGGCCAGTGGCCCGCGCCGGTCTTTGACATCACCCTGCTGGGCATGGGCCCGGACGGTCATATTGCGTCCCTGTTCCCGGGCCGTAAGCAGGTTCTGCTGGGTACCGGTCTGCCGGAGGACCCGGTTGAAGGCGGTAAGGCTGTGACCGTGATGGTGTCTGATTCGCCGAAGCCGCCGGCTGAGCGCGTGTCGGTGACCCTGCCGATTATCAATAATTCGCGTCACGTGTTCTTCCTCATCACCGGTGAGGATAAGCAGGATGCGACCAGCCGCCTTCTGGCTGGCGCGAAGCTGGACGCTGAGGACCTGAACGCTCAGCTGCTGCTGGAAACCCCGGCGGTGGGTGCGCGCGGTAAGAAGCAGACCCTGATTTTTGCAACCGAGGAGTCGCTGGCTCCTGAGAACCGCCCGTAAGGTTCGGTTCTGAACTGCACCAAGATAAAGAGTGGAGCCCCGGATAGTTTCGACTATCCGGGGCTCCACTCTTTGCTACGCCCGCCTACTGCCCGCCTACTTTTCGGAGGCGGCAGGATTCTGCGACTGCTGTTCCTGGGGCTCCTCCGCTTCGTCCTCGAAACCCACGTACAGGGCCGCCAGCGACGGAACCATCGCCTCCAGCACCTCCTGCGCCTCCTCGGGGCTCGCCGCTAGCTTCGCGCCGGTCAGCTGCAGGTACTCGCGCACCGTCATGGGCTGCGCCCAGTCGAAGTGCTCACGCACGGCGGTAATGTTCGCGCCGGACTGCAGCACGTTAATGCCGCGGGCAAGACCGATATCTGTCACCTTCACGATGGCGTCGGTCTCCTCCGGGATGTCGTACGGGTCGCGGTTCTGCAGGTCCACGATGAACGGCAGCACGCCGCGGCTCTCAGCGCGCAGGGTGAACTTGGTGTGCACCTGGCTCACCTCGTGCACCTCGCCCACGCCCACGGCGGGTACTACCATGAAGCCCGCC
>CALGXU010000232.1 GCA_937935205.1 uncultured Rothia sp. | reverse complement strand
TGAAGAGCTGCTAAATATTACCGACTCCCTCGAAATCGCCTACCGACTGGGCGGACGCAACCCCGAAGACTACTTCGCCGCCCGCATCACCACTGAGGGCGCGAACCTCTCCGGTGGTCAGCGTCAGCGTCTGGCGCTCGCCCGCGCGCTCGCACAGGATGCGCAGGTGCTGATTCTGACCGAGCCGCTGAACTCCGTGGACGAACCCAGCCAGCGCTACATCTACGACGCGATGGAAACCCAGGTCGGTAGCGACCGCCTGCCCGTCGGCTACCCCGGCCTGCTGCAGGATTTGGAGCAGGTCTCCGTTGTCCCCACGACCGCGGAAACGACCCGCCGCATGGAACGTGACGGCTACCCAGCCGCCGACTCGGAAACTCTCTTAACCACTCAGAATCAGGAGGTGAACTAGCATGGCAAAGCAGCTTCCCATCGAAACCCCCGCCTACGTGGCACGCCGCATGTGGCACTACCTCGCGGCGCATAAGGGGCGAGCCCTCTACACCTTCGTCATCTACATGGTCAGTACCCTCATGGGTGCGGTGGTGCCCCTGCAGATTGGTGCCACCGTGGACGACGTGGTGGCGGGCAAGTTCGCCAGCTACCCGTGGGAGCCGATTCTGATTATCCTGGCGGCGTTCATTGTGCAGGCGGTGACCCTCATGGTCTCCTCGTACAGTGCTGCGCGACTGGGTGCGCTCGTTACCCGCGACACCAACCAGGACACCCTTGACGGCACCCTCGACCTGGATGCACGCACCGTGGAAGAAGCCGGTAGCGGCGACCTGCTCACCCGCGTGACCGACGACCTGTCCTCGGCAGCAAGCTCTGTCAGTACAGACCTTCTCGGTGCAATCTACGTGGTGCTGTACTTCATTATCTCCACGATCTCCCTGGCGTTTGTGAGCCCGGCAATGGGTTTGATTATGCTCCCCATGATTGCCGGTCTTGCTCTCATCATGTCGAAGATGCTGCCGCTCATGGCGGCACGCAACCAGACCGCCCAGGAGTGCGTGAGCGACCTCAACAGCGTGCTGACCGAGAACATCCGCGGCACCTCCACGATTCGTGAGCTGGGCGTTCACGCCGCCCGTGAAGAGGTTTTCTCCGCTGAGAACAAGGAACGTTTGTTTGGCGCGCAGCTGGGCATGGTGCGCATCCGCCAGCTGTACTTCACTGTGGACGCTATCAACGCCTGGATGCCCACGATTCTGTGCATGCTCTGGGGTGCCGCCTGCGTGGCTCTCGGCTGGGCAAGCTGGGGTGCCGTGGCGACCGCCTCGGTCATGGTGTTCAGCCTGCGAACCCTCGCCGACATGCTGAACCACCACGTCAGCAGCCTGCGCATCATGCTCGTGAACATGGGTCGTGTGTTCGGTGTTGTCTCCCTGGCGAAGAAGCAGCGTGAGGCGCGTGCGAAGCACCGCGCCGAAGCCTTCGCGGCGGTGACGGAGGAAGCCGTGAAGAACCCGGAGTACGCCATTGACTGCACCGACGTCTCGTACGGCTACTCGCCGGACGCCCTCGTTCTGGAAGGTATCAACCTGAAGATTCGCCGCGGTGAGGCGCTCGCCCTGGTGGGCCGCTCCGGTTCGGGTAAGACCACCCTGGCGCGCCTGATTGGTGGTTCGCTGACCGCCCTGGACGGCACCATCACCGTGATGGGTCGCCCGGTCGGTCACGGCGACTTCCCGACCGATGCCGCAGCCGACGGCCGCCCGCGCCTGCTGGTCTGCACCCAGGAAGCGCACGTCTTCTTCGGTACCCTCGCCGATAACTTTACGGTGGTCGTGCCGGATGCAACCGTCGAGCAGATGGGTGAGGCGCTGGACGCTGTCGGCGCCCGCTGGTGGCGCGACCTGCCGCAGGGTATGGAGACCGTCGTCAGCGGCGCTGATTCGCCTCTGACCCGCGACCAGATTCAGCAGCTGGCGCTGGCACGTATCGTGCTGGCTGACCCGCACGCCGTGATTCTGGACGAGTCCACCACCCAGCTGGAACTCGCGGACGCCACCGAGTCTCTGCGTGCCGTGCTGGCGAACCGTGCGGTGCTGATTATTTCGCACGATGCGCGTATCGCCTCCCTGGCTGACCGTGCGGTCCTGCTGCACGAGGGCAGGATCATTGCGGAGGGCTCACCGGCAGAGATTTTCGCCCTGACCTAAACCCGGATTATAAACCCGGCGGATATGCCTGGCTGATAGTGCCCGGTACTGCGTGAAGCGGTGCCGGGCACTACGTGTTTAACGGGTGGTTTTCGAACAGGGGAGCCCTGAAACCTGAGCTGGAAAATCTGAATCGGGGAGCCCATACAAGAAAGCCAAGATTCAAACGAAAATTTCGGAGAGATTCACGGGTCACCCGCAAAACTTTCAGCTACTGAGAATCGTTGTGATAATCTGGCAGAGCGATATGGGGTGCCTTGAGACGCCCGCAACCCGCTAACCCGCCCAATACGTGCCCAAAACCCGCCCAACTCCGCCCAATGAAGGGCATACGGGGCATACGGCGCAGGGGCGCACGAAATGGCGTCAGAACACTCAAGGCTGAGAGAATCACCCATTGAACCTGCTCTAGTTCGAACTAGCGAAGGGATTATCGATCATGGCAGAGCAGCCTACTGCGCCCGCGTGCGCACCCACCACCCCCTCCAACTCTGTACCCGGTGCGAGCGCGTCCGGGGCACCTGGGACCTTTAGGGTGCCGAGGGTCCTGTCCATTGCGGGAACCGACCCCTCCGGCGGTGCGGGTATTCAGGCGGACCTGAAGTCCATTACCGCATCCGGCGGTTACGGCATGTGCGTGACCACCTCACTGGTCGCCCAGAACACCTGCGGAGTCCGCGAAGTATTCACCCCGCCCCTGGAATTTTTGACCGCGCAACTTGCCGCCGTTTTTGATGACGTCACCGTTGACGCCGTAAAAATCGGCATGCTCGGCGACGCGGACACGATCCGTACCGTCCGTACCTGGCTGAGCGAGCACCCCGTGCCCGTGGTCGTGCTCGACCCGGTCATGATTGCTTCTAGCGGTGACCGCCTGCTGCAGGCGGAAGCGGAGCAGGCGCTGCGCGAGCTCGTGCCGCTCGTGGATGTGATTACCCCGAACATTCCGGAGCTTGCCGTTCTCTGTGAGAAGGAGCCCGCCCAGACCTTTGATGAGGCGCATGAGCAGGCGGCGAACCTTGCGGCGGCGACTGGAACCACCGTGATTGTGAAGGGTGGCCACCTGTGCGGTCAGGACGCCGGTAACACCGCGGTCTTCCCGGATGGCACCTGCGCGCACGTGCGTACCCCGCGCCTGGACAGCCGCAATACGCACGGCACCGGATGCTCCCTGTCCTCATCGCTGGCAACCCGCCTGGGCGTGGAACTGCTTCAGCACACCGCAGACCAGCAGTTGACCAGCGAAGACATCCACTGCGCACTGCAGTGGAGCACCCGCTGGCTTCACGAATCCATTGCCGCAGGTGCCGGGCTGCAGGTCGGCTCCGGTGAGGGCCACGGCCCGGTGGATCACGCCGCTCGTGCCCGCCGTCTGGAGGCTGCCGCCTCCGCGTATCCGTGGCATCATCTGCTCGCCACCACCGACTCTGAGGGCAATGCCCTTGACGGCACCAGCCCGGAGCGCCTGCTGCCGGTCAGCCCCGTGCCCGCCGGTGAAGCCGTCGTCAAGCCCGCCGGTTCGTGGACCGCCGCCCTCTGGGCAGCCGGCGGCGAAACCTGGCGCCAGATCCTGGACCTGCCCTTCGTGCGTGCCCTCGGTGACGGCACCCTCGACGAGGACCTGTTCGCCTTCTACCTGGACCAGGACGCCCTCTACCTGCGGGATTATTCGCGTGCGCTCGCGACTCTCTCGGCGCGTGCTGATACCGCCCAGGCGCAGGGGCACTGGGCAGCCGGCGCGCACGAGGCGATCGCCGCCGAATCGCAGCTGCACGAGGGCTGGCTGGCGAACCGTGCGCGTCTGGGTGGCCCCTCGCCGATTACGATGGGGTACACGAATTTCCTGCGTGCCTCCGCCGCCGGTGAGGATTATGTGGTCGGTGCCGCCGCGGTTCTGCCCTGCTACTGGCTGTACGAAGAGGTGGGCG
>CALGXU010000231.1 GCA_937935205.1 uncultured Rothia sp. | reverse complement strand
TATATCTCTAACAACCGTCCAGTTCTGCCCCAACTCCTTTCTAAACCTTTTATCAGACAATTCATCTTGAAGACGTTTAGTTAGCTTATCAAGCTTTTCCTCACCTCTAATTTGGTATGATTTTCTACTATAACGTCTTTTAGCGCCATTCGAAGATGAATTGCCCGCCATATGGTCAGGATTAGCCATCCTATGAATATGACTTGGAGGAACTTCGCCGCGCTTCAATTTGACTTTATCATCAAATTTTGTCGAAAATTCTTCAACTCTACGGTTGTACTCGACCTCAACGCCTTTATACTTCCTCCATTTTCCAATAGGCACCGGCTTATTTTCATGATCGGGGACAAATTGTGTCTTAGGGGAATTAAATTCTTGAAGATTAGAAAGATACACCTCCAACTGTCTGCGATTATACTTTTCATGCACTTTTGGAGGTCTTACGGGATAATATTTACTACTTTCTAGAGCTACGTAATTGCCACTTTTCTCAATACGACGACGCTTACGAACCGCATTGCGCCTAGCCTTAGCTACAGCTTCTCGAAGTTCCTTAATGTTCATATCAAGAAAAGGCGGGCCGAAGCCCGCCTTCCCCCTTTCGTCACTTGATCGCGCGTACCTTAAAGAAGTGGCGCTTCTTACTTGACAACTCGTCAGTAATAACAAGTTTTACCGGAGTCTTCCATTTGTCGGGTGTACCCAGCATGACAAAAAGACGGTTCAGGGAGCGAACAAGCTGATCGCTACACGACTGCAAAGCCTTACCGTCTTTCGTAATAAGAACAGTACGAATGGCGTTAACAACCTCACCGTTTTCATCCTCAATCTCTGTAGGCTCAGCTGCAAAATCCACAACCTCAAGCACTTCCCCAAGATGATCCCTCACGTCATCGGCGTCGCTGAGAGCATTGTAAGCGTCAATGGCGCCATCAGGGGTGTCCATATTGATGGATGTTACAAAACGGGTTCCATCAACAATGTCGGTTGAGGGGCGGTGGATGATGTCGAGTTCGGCGGTCATTATAGTTCCTTTCAACTATTACTGGATTTAAATAGGTTAACGAATACCGCATTGAGTATTATATGGCAGTACTTTTTGCCTTACCCTTTCACTCACTTACTGCCTTGTTCTTTGATGTATTAATAATCTCACAGATTTACGGTGAGAGCAAGCCAGGCCCCCAAATGAGCAGTCTAAACTGCTCACTTCGGGGTGTCTCACCAGGTGAGACCGGAGGATCCGGGCTTGACTTCTGGCGGCTATCTGTGCCTAGGGAGGGGCTAGCACAGATCGGGGCAGATGTCAAATCTGGAATATTTATTCGGGAAAGATGGTAATTCGAGCGGGCGTTCGAATCTAGGATGGAATAAGTATTCGATCTGGGTGATAAGTATTCGATATGGTTGAGGCTTCAAGTAACGATTGGGTAACAATTCGGGGCCCGGGCGGCGTGTCGACTTGACACAGGGCGGGTGGAGGGGTTTGTCAAGCCGCGACACACCCCGCATAAAATCGGGCTTTGTCAAATCACGGCGTGTCATCCCACATGGTGGACAGGAATCTCGGATGGTGAGACGAATACTTGGATATATCCAAGTAAGTCACGAGCGGGGGGAGTGAATACGCTGATGGTAGGCAAAACCCCTAGTCAGACCCATATTCCGGGATTAGTTTTAGTACGAAGGTTTCTTCAGGTCCCGTACCTATATATAGGGGCGGGTGAGAGTAGTTGAAAATTTTAGAAGCTGTGTGGGACGGAGCGTGGATGGAGGGTGGGGGGTACACAGCTATACCCCCTAGGGGGCGCGAGGCCGTCTCCGTTCGATTCTGGGCGATTGAGAGGTGGTTTTCGGCGGGGGCTTGAGTGGG
>CALGXU010000230.1 GCA_937935205.1 uncultured Rothia sp. | reverse complement strand
CCACTGACGAGCAACGACATCATGTATTGGATGGTATGTCCCATTGGTAAATTAGTCTTTGCTGCAGTGATTTTTTACTTTACGTATCATGAATGTCTTGGGTGCCTTGCACCCGGTACTAGAGCCGCTACTCTAGTACCGGGCTTGAGGCTTTTACCGCTTACTTGTCGCCGGTTTTACCCTTTGGCATCTTCCAGCTTTCAATCAGCTTAGCTACGCCGGTAAGGGTGGCACCAAGACCGTTAAGGACACCACCTACAGCGCCAAGAATTGCGATAATTTCCACAACATTCATGAGAATGACCTTTCTCTATAGAGTTATCAAATCCCGGGTAATCGGTTTGATTACCTGGCTTACATGTTGAAGCTGTTCTCTTCAACACTATAACTATAACACTAGCTATAAGTATAAAACAAGCCGTTTCGGGTATTTTTTGAAAAAATTTCCCTGAATTTTTTCAGGGGGTATTTTTGCGCCTATTCCCAGCCCTCTAAGGCGCCGGATTCACTACGTCAAACCCTGTGAGCTACCACCGGCTAAACCCCTGGCGCAGCGCCTTCTAGAGCCCTTCTAGAGCCTGAATCCTTCACGCCCCCCATTGACCCCCCCGGTGTCCTAGCCGCCCCCCTTACGGCGCTACCGCCGAAGCCTTCAAGAGCCGCCTAAGACGCAAAAGGTGCACATCTTAGAGAACATGTTCTCTAAGATGTGCACCTTTTATTTTTGCGCCACTGACGAGCAACGACATCATGTATTGGATGGTATGTCCCATTGGTAAATTAGCTAACCCAAAAGAAGAGCGGTAGCACAGCACCGCAGCTGCACCACCGCCCTAATACACACAAGAACCTACCTATCGTAACTGTCCATCAGTCAGAAACCTCAAAAGATGAACGCACCCTCAAAGGCTCTGCAGCCCTCAATACCGCAGGACGAGACCATAAATCCCCCACACCCTTCACCACTGGCAAAGGAACACGGCTAGGTTTGCCCGCTGAACGGCGATGTGCCATGGTCTTAAACGACCGTACGCTGGCATAACCTAGCAATTCAGCGGCCTCATCTGCAGTACATGTACACGCCGTTAGAATATCCTCCAACGTGTGAGTTTCTACCAGCCATTGAGCCAGCTGCTCATCAGTATCCGTAAATTCAAGCGCCCGTTCTAGGCGTTCGCGTAGGCTTCCTGTTTTCTGTCGATGATGTGTCATGATGATGTGCCTCCTTCCATGTGTGAGGTGTGTTTTAGCGGCGCTTGCGGAATTGGCTCCAGAAGCCTCGGCGGGTTCTCGCTTCATCCTGTGCCTTGCGTTCTTCCTTGCTGCGCACTGCGTCGAAAGAGACCATTTGAATCTGCACAATGCGTCCGGCGGAACCGTCGTAGACGGCCTGAAGCTGATGCATGAGCCAGGATTCAAAGCTGCCCTTGTGCTGATCTTTCACGTCAGCTAGTACGTCAGAGGCGTGGAAACCGCGCTTGCTACCGACGCGTAGCTGATGTCGGGTTCCGTCAGCGTTCTGTACGGTCACGTTCATGTTCACGCGCTTGTCAGTGTGTGCCTGGCGACGGGTGACATCATGCAAATCATCCATGGCAGCTTTGAAGCCAGAGACGCGGCCCTTCGTCTTCTTACCCATTGGCATGTCAATCATGTAGAAGCGGTTTCCGTCAGCGCCTTCAACGGGTTTGTGATGGATAAAGGCGCTGCGGCGCGGTTTGGGGACCGGGGTGCCACGCGTATCTGAAGGAACGACTGACTTCTTCTTCGAGCCGCGCGGGGCACGCACGCGAGCCAGTTTGCCGTCCTTGCGGCGACGGCGGGGTGCCTGATGTTGCACCTGGCCAGTCTCAGCTAGCTCAGTGCCAGGAATGCGGTAGGCTTCGTTCTTACAGGTGCCTGCCAGAAGCTTACGAACTAGAGTTTCAGAGCGACCTAGCTGCTCGGCAATCTTCTTATTGCTCAGCCCGTGTACTTGCTTGATGTAGGCGAAAAGCTGAGAAAGCGGTGCTTTTTGCGGGTCCATAATTCATATCCTCATCTAGGGTCTAAACGTCTTCTTCGAAGAGGTGGTAATCGAACAAGCCGTCTTCAGGGGGGATAAATTCATGCTCGAAGACGGCATCATCGACACCGTGCGTGTACCCGGATTTCACGGCTCGGTCTCGTAGCTTGTCACGGTCAGAACGTAGCA
>CALGXU010000229.1 GCA_937935205.1 uncultured Rothia sp. | reverse complement strand
AGGTCCGGGCTTATGCTCGGTGGGTCATTTCTTTGATGCCTCCTAGATTCCGAAGAACACCCCGGTCGCGCCTTGGGTGGCTTCGGTTTAACAATGCGTTCAGCTCCGTAACTACCCCCATGATGGGGCAGCGTCGGAAGAGAGCTGAGGACTCCAGCATAGGAACTGACTGGGCGCTGAGTCAAACACCTTCCCATGTAGGAGAAGATTCAGCGTGCTGATTCCCCGAATGGTTCCTTCCCGAGAGTTTTTGTTGAAAGGTTGAGTGTGCGGTCAATGTGGATGCGGTGGCAAAAGTCCTCGTCGTGGCTCACGACGATGAGCGCGCCGGTATACGCATTGAGCGCCTGCACTAGCCAATCCACCGAGGAAATATCGAGGTTATTTGTCGGCTCATCCAGCATGAGCAGCTGTGGCACCGGATCCGCCAGAAGCACCTGCGCCACTGCGGCACGGAAGCGCTCACCTCCGGATAAATCCCCAATGCGCTGATGTACACTTTCGCGACGGAAAAGTAGCCGCGCCAACTGGTCACGCAGATGCTGTTCGCTCGCGCCCGGGTTTGCCCTCTGCACGGTTTCAAGGAGAGTGCGTTCAGGGTCGAGGATGATGCGCTGCGGCAGGTATGCGGTGTTATCCAGACGGTAGAGCACTTGGTATGCAGGCGGCACTGGGGAACGGTAATCAGGGTCATTTGCGTGCGCTATCGCATTGAGAAGCACAGTCTTGCCACTACCGTTTGCGCCCGTGATGTGCAGGTGTTCGGGTCCGGTCAGGATAAGAACCTCGGGAAAATCTTGGATTTGAAGCAGATAATCAACTTTATAAGGTTGTGTTTCACGTGAAACGGTGTTTTGGGTGTATACCTTCTTAAGGTCGGCGCTCTGCGGTGTAGACGCGCAAGAGTCGTTCTTCACCCGATGTAATTCCAGTACCTTCCGCCCCAATGGGAGTGCATCCTGAGCAAGTTCCAGATAGATACGCTCCTGCACGCGCAGGCTCTTTTGGGCTTCTCCAACTGCTGCACGTGCATCCGCCACCATGCTTTCGTGGGCTGTGTGAAGTTTCCCGGCAGAGCGCTCTGAACTGTTTTTATCCAGGCCCATAGCCATGCCAGGTTTCCGCTTCGACCGCTCAAAATCGCGGCCTCGGCGGGCGTTGCGATCGAGCTTAATCTGGTTCTCGACGCGCTCGCGCTCAGCCTTACGCATCTCATTTTTCGCCTCGTTCACGCGACGCTGAGCCGCCTGCTGTTCGGTATCCAGTGCCTGCCGGTAGGTGCTGTAGTTGCCCTCGAAGAGACGCAGATGCGCCAGTCCCTGACGGTCCGCGTGAAGCTCTGCAATCACGTGCATACGCTCCAGCAGGTCGCGGTCGTGGCTAATAATCAGCGCCGGGCAGGGCAGCGCCTCCAGCGCGGTGAAGAGCTGAGCCTTCGCCACGGAGTCCAGGTTGTTCGTCGGCTCATCGAGCAGAATGAACTCGGGGTCAGAAACCATGAGCGAGGCAAGTGCCGCAATGACCGCCTCGCCACCGGAGAAGCTGCGCATATCGCGAGTAAAGAGAGCTCGGATAGCCTCCGGATTATCACGATCAACCAGGGTTGCCGGGGTAAACCCGTAGGTTGCCAAAGTAGCTAGGGTGCGTTCCTCAACGTCCCAGTTGTCTCCGATGACCTCGTAGAGTTCGGGGGAGTACTCGCCGGATTCCACCGCCTGCAGGGCCTGTAGAGTCTCGGAGATTCCGCAGAGCTCGGCGAGGGTCTGTTCCCGACCCAGGCCCAAATCCTGGGGTAGGTACGCCATGCGCTCCGGTGCCGCCAAAGAACCGGAATCCGGGGTCAAATCACCCAAAATCAACCTCATGAGGGTTGTTTTTCCGCAACCATTGTCACCAATGAGCCCGGTCAGGGGCGCCGCAAACACCGCCGAAAGATCCTCAAAAAGCGGAGGCTGGCTCGGGTGCGCAAAGTGCAGGTGGGCGATGCTAATGTGCGCCGCCGCGTGGGCGTGCGAACGGGCATCTCGGGTATCGCGGGAAGAAGCGGAACGGGGAAAGGTCGCCTGCGGCTGAAATACGTGTGTCATACGAGCTCCTTGAGGTATGGATGCTCGGGTACCCTCAAGCCCGCCTGTCGGTATGGGTGTGTCCACAGATTTTAGATGGCTTGAAGTGAGGCTCGCCCCAAAAAAGGCGCGAAAAAACCCGAGCGTAATGGTGAATAAACCTGTGCCCGGGTGCGTGCGTGCTGACAGAAATAGGCAGGATAAAGCGACTATAGAGCTGTGCCTATAAAGCTACTGCGTGAGCGCAAGAAAAAATTCTGTGTGAGTGCACGAAAATTCTGTGAGGTCCGGGCTTATGCTCGGTG
>CALGXU010000228.1 GCA_937935205.1 uncultured Rothia sp. | reverse complement strand
GCGGCTAGTACCTCAGGCTAGTACTTCAGACTAGTGCATCAGGCGGGGCAGTAGCCTACTTGCTCTCGCCCTTCAGGGCACCCACGAGGGGGCCAATCACGTCCATGGGCAGCGGGAAGACTACGGTCGAGTTCTGGTCGGCACCCAGCTCCAGCAGGGTCTGCAGGTAACGCAGCTGCAGGGAGGCGGGGGACTGGCTCAGAATGTCGGATGCTTCCTTCAGCTCGCTGGAGGCCTCAAGCTCACCACGTGCCGAAATGATCTTTGCGCGGCGCTCACGCTCAGCCTCAGCCTCGCGAGCCATGGCGCGCTGCATAGCCTCGGGAATCTCAACGTCCTTAATTTCGACGAGCTCCACCTGAATACCCCACGGCTCGGTGCGCGAACCGATGATGGAACGCAGGTCCTCGTTCAGGTCCTCGCGGTGTGCGAGCAGGGTGTCCAGGTCAACGCGACCGAGCAGGGAACGCAGGGTGGTCTGCGCAATCTGGCTGGTGGCAATCGGGTAGTTCTCAACCTCAAGCACGGCGTTCTTGGCGTTGGTCACGCGGAAGAGGACCACGGCGTTCACGCGGGCGGGAACGTTGTCCTTGGTGATAACTTCCTGCGGGGGAATGGTCAGGGTGATGACACGCATATCAACGCGCTGCAGGGAGTCAACGAGGGGGAAGACGACGTTCAGGCCGGGCTTCAGTTCCGAACGCAGGTGACCGAAGCGGAAGGAGATGCCACGCTCGTATTCGGGGATGACGCGGAACATACGAATCAGAATAAAAAGAACGATGACGGCAACTGGGATGAGGATAGTTGCCAGAGTGACGGGATCCATGGTTTTCCTTCACAAGTATTGGGGGAGGACGGTATGTGTGCCCACCTGCCCGCGCCTCATACGGTGCAGGTAGTAGGGGTTGCCCGGTAACCGGGCTGTGTGTGGGGGAGTTTTTTGAGGGGAGGGGAATTTTCCGTTCCGGTGGCATGCGGTGGTCGGCGCCCCGGCGGTACCCCGCATGGAAAACTCAAAAGAGAAATCCACACGGGGTAGCCGCCGAAGCTAACAGACGGGACCAGCCAGCCGGTCAGCCGCCGGAACGGAAAAACCTATGCAGCGCTATTTCTTCGCCATTTCCTCCGCGGCCTCAACCTCAG
>CALGXU010000227.1 GCA_937935205.1 uncultured Rothia sp. | reverse complement strand
TCCCGCGTGCACCAGAGCAAGGAAATCCCGACTCTGGCGGTCGGCGATACCGTGCGCCACACCAAGTTTGGTGAGGGCCGCGTGCTCGCCGTTGAGGGTAGCGGCGATAAGACCGTGGCGAAGGTGCGTTTCGGCTCGGAAGAGAAGCGTCTGCTGTTGCGTTACGCGCCGCTGGAGAAGGTGAGATAACGCGTCGGGCGGGAGAACCTAACAACGCCGGTGGAGGGGCGGGTACCTGAGGTGCCCGCCCCACTTGTGTGGGCTGTGTCGGGCGTGTTGTCCGCCTGCTGAGAAGGGGGCCGGGGCTTTGCAGAGCACGGCGGTAAACGCCGCATTTTCGCCGGTATTTCGCGGCGGATCGGGGAGTGCGAGTTCGGGTTAGTTACCCGGTGCACAGCCTTTGGGTGGAATGTACCCAAAATATTTGTGAGCTGAGTCGCTAAAATCTCAGATTTGGGGCTCTGTGAGTGCGAGCTCACGCCGAATCCGATAGAGTAGAGACGAGAGAAATTCCCCGCGTCAATGATGCGTGTGCGCCGGGTGCGAGAGACCCCTATCGCACCGTAGCAGCCACACGGGGGAACCTCCTCTAATGAGACCAGGCCGAGTGCACCAGTACTCGGCACCACTTCGAAGAAGAAGGACACCTGTGGACCTTTTCGAATACCAGGCGCGCGAGCTCTTCGCAAAGCACGGTGTACCCGTGCTCAAGGGCATTGTTGCGACCACCCCTGAAGAAGCAAAGGCAGCAGCTGAGGAAATTGGCGGCCTGACCGTCATTAAGGCTCAGGTTAAGACCGGCGGCCGCGGTAAGGCTGGCGGCGTTAAGCTCGCAAAGTCCCCCGAAGAAGCTTACGAGCACGCTAAGGCAATTCTCGGCATGGACATCAAGGGCCACACCGTTCACCGCGTGCTGGTCGCTGACGGCGCAGACATCGCCGAAGAATACTACTTCTCCCTCCTGCTGGACCGCGCAAACCGCTCCTACCTGGCAATGTGCTCGGTAGAAGGCGGTATGGAAATTGAGCAGCTCGCTGCTGAGCGCCCCGAGGCACTGGCAAAGATCGAGGTTGACCCGCTGGTTGGCCTGGACCAGGCTAAGGCTGAGGAAATTGCTAAGGCAGCAGGTTTCTCCGCAGAACTGCAGGAGAAGGTTGTTCCCGTTCTCGTCAAGCTGGGCGAAGTCTACACCAAGGAAGACGCAACCCTGGTTGAGGTTAACCCCCTCGTTCTGACCCCCGAGGGCACCATCCTCGCCCTGGACGGCAAGGTCTCCCTGGACGACAACGCAGAATTCCGCCAGCCCGAGCACGAGGCTCTCGTGGACAAGTCCGCTGAGAACCCGCTGGAAGCTAAGGCAAAGCAGTTCGACCTGAACTACGTGAAGCTGGACGGCGAGGTCGGCATCGTTGGTAACGGTGCAGGTCTGGTTATGTCCACCCTGGACGTCGTTGCATACGCTGGTGAGAACCACGGCAACGTCAAGCCCGCAAACTTCCTTGATATTGGTGGCGGCGCATCCGCTGAGGTTATGGCTGCTGGCCTGGAAATCATTCTGGGCGACGAGCAGGTCAAGAGCGTTTTCGTGAACGTCTTCGGCGGCATCACCGCATGTGACGCAGTGGCAGACGGCATTGTGAAGGCTCTGGAGATTCTGGGCGACGCAGCAACCAAGCCCCTGGTTGTGCGCCTGGACGGCAACAACGTTGCTGAGGGTCGCCGCATCCTCTCCGAGGCGAACCACCCGCTGGTTGTTCTGGCTGAGACCATGGACTCCGGCGCTGACAAGGCAGCAGAGCTCGCTCACAAGGCGTAATCGCCAGCAAAGGATTTCAAGGAAGTAATATGTCTATCTTTGTGAACAAGGACTCCAAGGTCATCGTTCAGGGCATCACCGGTGGCGAGGGTACCAAGCACACCGCACGCATGCTCGCAGCAGGCACCAACATTGTGGGCGGCGTGAACGCTCGCAAGGCTGGCACCACCGTCACCCACAAGGCGAAGGACGGCTCCGACATCGAGCTGAACGTGTACGGTTCCGTAGCTGAGGCTATGGAGAAGACCGGCGCGAACGTCTCCATCGTCTTCGTTCCCCCGGCCTTCACCAAGGCAGCAGTTCTCGAGGCTATCGAGGCTAAGATCGGCCTCGTCGTCGTCATCACCGAGGGCGTTCCGGTTCAGGACTCCGCAGAGTTCTGGGCAGCTGCTAAGGCATCCGTGGACGAGAACGGCAAGCAGATCACCCGCATCATCGGTCCCAACTGCCCCGGCATCATCTCCCCCGAGGAGTGCCTGGTCGGCATTATCCCGGCGAACATCACCGGCAAGGGCAAGATTGGTCTGGTTTCCAAGTCCGGTACCCTGACTTACCAGCTGATGTACGAACTGTCCGACATTGGTTTCACCACCGCTATCGGTATTGGTGGCGACCCCATCATCGGCACCACCCACATCGACGCTCTGGAAGCTTTCGAAGCTGACCCCGAGACCGAAGCAATCGTCATGATTGGTGAGATCGGTGGTGACGCTGAGGAGCGTGCTGCAGAGTACATCAAGGCAAACGTGACCAAGCCCGTCGTTGGTTACATTGCAGGCTTCACCGCTCCTGAGGGTAAGACCATGGGCCACGCAGGTGCTATTGTCTCCGGTTCCTCCGGTACCGCTCAGGCGAAGAAGGAAGCTCTGGAAGCAGCAGGCGTGAAGGTCGGTAAGACCCCCTCCGAGGCTGCAAACCTGATGCGCGAAATCTTCGCAGCGAAGTAAACAGCATAAATAATGCGGCAGATGCCGGTAGTCCATGAGGCTACCGGCATCTGCGCTTGGGGGGGTCTTTCGAGGTATTTAAACTCCGGACAATAGAACTTGTGACGGGAAGTAAGATTGTGCACATCTGCCCTACAAACGTGCAGATATAACCTTAACCTTTGTATACTGGAATGCATTGAGCCTAGTCAGAACCATTCTGAGTGGCTCCAAGAAACACCAAACACTCACAGGAGATCACCACACTCATGACCCAGCCCATCTCTCGCCGTACCATCGCCAAGGCAGGCGTCTGGTCCGCACCCGTCGTCGCAGCCTCCGCAGCAGTACCCGCCTACGCCGCGTCCAAGGAAACCCCCGGCGTACAGTACGGCGTGTACGTCAGCGTGCAGAACAACGGCGGCTACGTCGGCTACGCATCCTCCAACAACACCGGCACCATCAACCCGGCAAGCCCCGAGGCGCACTTCACCGCCTCCACCAACCCCGACTCCGACATCAACTGGGATGACGCAACCTCCAAGCCCAAGAGCGCAACCTACGTCAACGGCGAAGGCAAGTTCACCCCCGTCACCAACTCCCAGACCGGCGCAAACGGCGCATACATGTCCTCCAGCGGCTTCTGGTGGTCCGTGCCGACCAAGGACACCGCAACCGGCACCGGCTACATCCCTGGCGGTAGCGTCACCCTCGCAGCTGGCGCAACCTTCGTAACCGAGGTTGAGTACACCGTCTCCGCCAGTGCACAGTCGCTCACCAAATTCGGCAAGATCAACGGCCAGTCCTGGAGCCCCACCGGCCGCAAGCTGACCGGTAAGACCACCGAGCTGGTCGCCTCCGCAGGCCAGGCAAAGTACCTGTCCGTCGCACAGACCGCGGGCACCTGGACTGCAGAAGTACCGACCGTCACCAAAAACTCCGACGGCACCTACACCTTCAAGGGTCGTATCGTCTACACCACCAGCAAGGCGTACACCATGAAGCAGTCTGGCAGCAAGTACTACAGCCAGACCAACTTCATGCCGGCACAGCTGAACTTCCCGGCAGATAACGGCTGGATCTCGTACAAGCAGACCTCCACCGTGCAGGTCGCTAACCTGACCTACTCCGGCAACGGCGCGACCGGCTCGGAGAGCGTTTCCGGTCAGGCCACCACCGCGGAGATTCACCCGTAATAGATCAACCCCTCATGCAGGGTAAGAACATATAGAAAACCCCCGGCGGATAACTCATCCGCCGGGGGTTTCTTTGCGCTCAGACAGTGCCACTCATCAGGCAGTGGCGCTCATTAGATAGCGGCACTCGTCAGGCTGTGGTGCTTATAGTGAAAGTAACACATGCATGAGCGGCTATATACACTTGTTGAGAGCTTATTGAGGGCGTTGCGACTAGCCAACCGTCGTGCCGAACGCCAGACCCAGCAGGTAGGTCACAAACGCTGCACCGAAACCGATCAGAATCTGACGGATACCGCGCTTCATCGGAGAAGCACCCGACAGCAGACCCACCACGCCGCCGGTGAAGCCCAGAGCCACACCCACGAACAGCAGGGACAGCACCATCGCGAACACGCCCGAGAATCCGAAAATATAGGGCAGAATCGGAATCAACGCACCCGAAGCAAAGAACGCGAACGATGAAGCAGCGGCACCAATATCGGTACCCAAAGCCACGTTCTCCTCGCTGTCCTCATCCTCACGGTGAGACAGCGACGGATCGCAATCACAATCCAGGTAGCCGAAACGCTCCATCGCACGGTGATGCGCCGCCTCCGGCTCCATGCCGCGGGCACGGTAAATCAGCTCCAGCTCGTTGGCGTCCAAATCCAAATCGCCCGCCACGCGCAGGGTCACCTGGGTCGGCTGGGAGGCATCCAGTAGCTCACGCTGAGAACGCACCGACACGAACTCACCCGCCGCCATCGACAGCGCACCCGCCAGCAGACCCGCAACACCCGACAGCAGAACCATCGAGCTGGACGCGCCCGATGCGGTAATACCCATAATCAGCGCCACATTCGAGACCAAACCGTCGTTAGCGCCAAAGACCGCCGCACGGAAATTACCCGAAAGCTTCTCGCGGCCGCTAGTCGCCAGGGCACGAATAATCTCCTCGTGAATCGCCTCGTCAGCCGCCATTTCCTCGGTGGCGTCCGGGTCCTCAGCGTAGGGGGAACGGGACTCGGCGCGCTGCGCCATCGCCAGAATAAACACCGAACCGAAGTTCTTCGCCAAGAACTGCAGCAGCTGCGATTGCAGGGAGGGGCGCACATGCACATTTGCGTGCTCGCCGAGCATGTCACGCCAATGCTGCTGGTGACGCTTCTCCGCCTCCGCAACCTGCAACAGAATCTCACGGTCGGTACCCTCAGCGCGGCGAGCCAGGTAGCGGTAGATGCGCGCCTCCGACTCTTCATCAGCTAGGTAGCGGCGCCAACGCTTAATCTGCGCGGGGGAGGGGGAGGTGACGGCGCTATGGCGGGTGGTCTGCGGAACTTCGGTCGCGGTGTTTTCTGGCTGAAGCTTCTCGGTTTCTTCGCTGTGCTCGTGCTGGGTGCTCTTGTGCTGGGGATGCTCGTGCTGGGGGTGCGTGCTCATAGTTCCCTTTCCGCTGCTCATGCGGTACGTGTAGGGCTGCCGGTTAGCAACCCGTGACGCCTTCAAAGCTGTGTGTTCTGTGATGGCCAGTGAACCACTCTAGAGCACTCTGAACAGAAAATCTAGGACGGCCTAACCCCATATTTATGTTCGCCTCAACGTACTTTGCTGTACCGCGCGGACGAGGAATGACGCGTGAACTCGGTGTATACCGAG
>CALGXU010000226.1 GCA_937935205.1 uncultured Rothia sp. | reverse complement strand
CTGGCCGAGGAGATGGGTGAGGACCGGGGGGTGCGCGACCTGCGCAAGCATGTGGGCTGGTACCTCAAGGGCTACCCGGTCGGTGGCGAGCTGCGCGCGAAGATGGCTCAGGTGCCCGACCTGGCGACCTTCCGTGAGCTGATTGCTCAGCTGGACCACTCGATTGGTTACCCGGGTGCCGCCGTGGAGGGTTCGCGCGGTCGCGCCGGCAGCCCCAAGCAGCCGCACCTGCCCGACGGCTGGCTGGATTCGCGCATCCTGGGGGACGCTGAGCGTCTGGGCCTGGCGGAGGCTGAGCTGGATATTTCCGGCGGCTAAACACCTGTACTTGTGTGCCGCGGCGTGCTGTTTGCGCGTCGCGGCGCATCCTTTTTACAAGCCTGTTCGCGCGCTATTTCCCGCTCCTGCAACGCCCACAGGCGCTACCTGTTGACCCCCACCGTAGAATTGAGTTTATGGCTGGATTAATCCGCAAAGAAGACATTGACGAAGTCCGCGCCCGTACCGATATCCGCGAAATCATTGAAGGCTACGTGAGCCTCAAAAGCGCCGGTATAGGCACCTTCAAGGGGCTGTGCCCGTTCCACGACGAGCGCACGCCCTCCTTCAATGTGCGCCCGCAGGTCGGCTCGTACCACTGCTTTGGCTGCGGTGAATCCGGTGACGTGTACTCCTTCGTCATGGCGATGGAGCACACCAGCTTCGTTGAGACGGTGGAGCGTCTTGCCGCGCGCATCGGCTACACCCTGCACTACGAGGGCGGCAAGCCCGGCGACCGCTACGAGGCGGGTATACGCCGCCGCCTGCTCGATGCGCACAAGATTGCCGCCGAGTTCTTCGAACGTAACCTCTACTCGCCGGACGCGCAGGAGGCACAGCGCTTCCTCGGCGCCCGCGGTTTCGACCCCGCCGCAACCCGCAAGTTCGGTGTCGGCTACGCTCCGCGAGGCTGGGACCACCTGCTTAAGCACCTTCGCTCCCAGGGCTTCACCGATGAGGAGCTGAAGGCGACCGGCATGTTCTCCGAAGGCAACCGCGGCCTGTACGACCGCTTCCGCGGCCGCATTATGTGGCCCATCCGCACCATCGCCGGCGAGACCATCGGCTTCGGTGCCCGCCGCCTCTTCGACGACGACCAGGGCCCCAAATACCTGAACACCCCCGAGACTCAGCTGTACAAAAAATCGCAGGTGCTCTACGGCATTGACCTGGCAAAACGCGATATGACCAAGAATAAGCAGGTCGTCATCGTGGAAGGCTACACGGACGTCATGGCGGCACACCTCGCCGGCATCACCACCGCCGTTGCCACCTGCGGCACCGCGTTCGGTCCCGGTCACATCAAGATGGTGCGCCGCATGATTACCGACGACGGTTCCGGCGGAGAGGTCATCTTCACCTTCGACGGCGACGCCGCAGGACAGAAAGCCGCCATGGCAGCCTTCCAGGAGGATCAGCGCTTCGTCGCGCAGACCTTCGTGGCGGTTGCCGAGAACGGCATGGACCCCTGCGACCTGCGCCTGCACAAGGGCGACGCCGCCGTGCGCTCGCTAATCGCTTCGCGCCGCCCGCTCTTCGAGTTTGCGATCGATTCGACCCTCGCCAAGTACGATTTGGCGACCCTTGAGGGCCGCGTGCTGGCGATGCGCGCTATCGCCCCGATTATTGCCGGCATCAAGGACCGCGACCTGCGCCCCGCATACATGCGTAAGGTGTCCGGTCAGCTCGGCCTTGAGCTGGACGAGATTCAGCGCGCCGTGGCGTACGCGCAGAACCACCCGAAGCTTTCTCGCACCCAGCAGGCGGAGGCCGCCGCCGCGCCGCGTTACGAGCGTCTGAACGAGGGGCCGCAGGGAGTGCCGGGTTATGCGGGTGCGCCGAGTTATGCAGGTGCTCAGGGCGCAGTTCATGCTGACGCGCCCTACGACCCCGCCTACGACGCACCGCCCCCGGAGGATTACGCCGCACCCAGCGCCTACGCCGGGCAGAACGCTGCCGCGCACCCGCCGAGCAGTATTCAGCCCGCCGCACCCCAGCCGGAGGCGACCGCCCCCGCCGTCGAGGAATTCCTCACCCCCGACCCGCGCGACCCGGTTGCACGCCTCGAAAAGGCGGCGCTCGAGATTGCCCTGCAACACCCCGAGCTCATCAGCGTGGAACAGTGGCGTAACCTCGCCACCGTGCAGTTCCGCTACCGCACCCACCGCGAGGTGGCCGCCGGCATTATTCATGCCGCAACCGTCATGGCACCCACCCCCGGCATTGAATGGATGAACTGCGTGCGCTCCGGCGCTGTGGAGGGCGTGCACCCCGCCATCGCGGAGCTCGCCGTCTCACCGCTACCGGTCAGCAGCGCCGAGCGTCTGCCCGGTTTTGTGACTGGCGCGCTCAACGCCCTGTTTGAACAGCAAATCGCCCGCCAAAAATCCGACCTGATGATGCGACTAGAGCAGCTCAGTGCCAACCCCGACGACGAAGAATTCGAAGCGGTACAGCGTCAGCTCCTCGAACTGGAAATGCGCCGCCGCCAGCTCAGCGCACAGCGCGGCTAAGCACGGTTCTGCCGCTGCGCCCCGGCAACCTGCCGAATGCCCCGTATTCTGTAGGTTGCTGGGGGAACACCACCCAAACTAACTACACAACCCAGCCACACAGCCCAAAGAGTTCCAAAGAGTGATGCACTTCACGGCATTTCAAGTTGCGGAGCCCAAACAGCCCCGGTATAGTTATTACTCGTTGCAAGGGAAACCAGCAACGAAAACAAAATAATCCCCCGTAGCTCAATTGGCAGAGCATTCGACTGTTAATCGAAGGGTTACTGGTTCGAGTCCAGTCGGGGGAGCAAATATCGAAAGCCTCAGAACGAAGTTCTGAGGCTTTTCCATTTTCCCGACGGGACTCGAACGCAGTAACCACTGCGTTAGGTGCAGGCGCTGGGGCGCCCACACCTAACTTCGTCTGGTCGAGTCCAGTCGGGGGAGCGCATAAAGCAAGAATCCTCAGGGCTCCGCCCTGGGGATTCTTGCTTTATCTGTTGCCCTGGCTCGAACCAGTAACCACTCCGCCATACGCAGGCGCTGGGGGCGCTCCCTCCAGGCCCTCGGGCTTACGCCCTCGGCGAGGCAAAGATTTTTGGTTCCTCGCGCGCTCGGAAAAACCGTCACCCCGCTGTGTCGAGTCCAGAGCAACAGGGATTTGTGGGCGGAGGCAAAGATGCTTCACCCCGCAAAAATGTGAAGCCTAACGCGCAGAAAAGTTCCCCACCCGCCCACGCCACGCAACCGCCCAGCACTCAGCGGGGGAGTGGTGCGCCAGCATCCTCTTACACCTACTCCAGAGCAAATCCGCAGGCGCAATCAAACCCAGAAAGCTACGCCAGCAGCTCAACCCAGCCTCCAGAAAGTCGAAAATACCTGAAGAGATACGGCAACCCTCCGCCCAAACGGTCACGCGCAGGTATCATAAGGGGCTAAACTATAGGAGGTGGAGTGCGAAAAAGAAGCCTCCAAAAACACGTCACGGAGAGGTGGTCATGACCACTACTACTAATCCCAAGGCACCCAAGGGTTTCTTTGCTGGCATCAGCGGGATTAAGTCCGGCGTCGCGAACATCATCGACGCTGGCAAAACCTTCAAGACCCTCGGACCCAGCCAGATCAAGGACGAAATCCAGATCGCAAAGCACGAGCTGAAGACCAAGGGCATCGCCGTTGGTAAGGGCGCAGCCTTCTTCGGCGTCGCAGCAGTCTTCGGTCTGTTCCTGATCATTGCGCTGGTCGCCGCAGCAATCCTCGGCCTCGGCACCGTCATGCCCTACTGGGCATCCGCGCTGGTCTTCGCCCTCATCTTCCTCATCGTCCTGGCAATCTGCGCCCTGGTCGGTCTGAAGAAGGTCAAGGCACAGCTGCCGTTCAAGCCCGAATCCGCAATCTTCGGTCTGCTCTTCGACCTCGGCGTACTCAAGGAAGGTACCGCCATGTCCGCTGAGCGCCTGAAGAAGGAACAGGCAGAGCGTGCAGAGCAGAAGGCTAAGGAAGCTGAAGAAGCAGCAGAACGCGCACGTCAGGAAGCTGAAGAGCGCAAGGCACGCGGCGAGGAAGAGCCCAAGCCGCCGACCTTCGAAGAGCTCAAGCAGCGCACCGCAGAGCGTCGCCAGCACCTGGCAGCCCTGCGCGACGACCTGCAGTCCTACACCGGCGACGTTCAGTCCAACACCCAGCAGGCTCTGGACGCTCTCAAGGCAGTGCCCTCCGAGGTTGCTGCAAGCGCAGCAGCTACCGGCCGCGGCCTGGCAGAGAACGTGCGCAAGCCCGAGGTTCTGCAGGCACGCTGGAAGTCCTTCGCAGCACTGGGCGCATCCATTGCAACCGTCCTGCACTTCCTGAACCGCCTGGTTCGCCGCTAAACACTGTTCGCCGCTAAACCTAGCCGCCGCTCAACCGGCGCAGGTTTAACGCCAAGCATCCAAACGCCCCGATACTCGTATCGGGGCGTTTGTGCGTCTACGGGCAGGTTGCCGACTTCTGTCTCAACGTGAGGTTTAGAGGTAACTCCCAGCCAAAACCCTCCCTCTACGAGTCGGAGAAGGACGCAGCTCACAG
>CALGXU010000225.1 GCA_937935205.1 uncultured Rothia sp. | reverse complement strand
AGGCCCGCTGAAGGTCCGCTCCAACGACTGCGATTACCGCTTCCGCCCCCACTCGGCGTTTGCGCACCAGACCGGCCTGGGCATCGACCATGAGCCTGACGCCGTGCTGATCTTCGAGCCCGTCGAAGAGGGCACCGGCGACAACGGCTCCAACCACGAGGTCACCCTGTACTTCCGCCCGCTGGCTGGCCGCGACACCGCAGAATTCTACGCGGATGCACGCTACGGCGAGTTCTGGGTTGGCCCCCGCCCCACCCTGAAGGAATTCTCCGAGCGTTACGGTCTGCGTACCCGCGACCTGTCCGAGCTTGAGGTTGCTATCACCAAGAACGCCGGCAACCAGGGCCTGGGTGGCGTGAACATCCGCCTGGTCCGCAACGTTGACCCGGCTGTTGACGCGCTGGTTGACACCTCCCGCTACAACACCGGCGTGGAGCTGGAGCAGGCTGACAAGCTGGACTCCGAGCTGGCTGTGGCACTCTCCGAGGCTCGCCTGGTCAAGGACGCTATCGAGGTTGAGAACCTGCAGCGTTCCGTTGACATGACCGTCAAGGGCTTCGAAGAGGTCATTCGTGCACTGCCGAAGGCTAAGGAGCACCACCGCGGTGAGCGCGTCGTTGAGACTGCGTTCTTCTCCGTGGCACGTACCGACGGTAACGACCTGGGCTACGACACCATCGCAGCGTGCGGTAACAACGCAACCATCCTGCACTGGATCCGCAACAACGGCACCGTCGACGACGGCAAGCTGCTGCTGCTGGACGCAGGCGTTGAGGACGACACCCTGTACACTGCTGACGTGACCCGCACCTTCCCCGTGAACGGTAAGTTCACCGAGGTTCAGGCGAAGGTCTACAACGCTGTGCTGGAGGCTGCTGACGCCGCATTCGCTGTGGCTAAGCCGGGCCGTAAGTTCCACGAACTGCACGACGCCGCGATGGAGGTTCTGGCACACCGCCTGGAAGAGTGGGGCCTGCTGCCGGTTTCTGCCGAGGTTTCCCTCACCATTGAGGGCGGTCAGCACCGCCGCTGGATGCCGCACGGCACCAGCCACCACCTGGGCCTGGACGTGCACGACTGCGCGCAGGCGAAGGCTGAACTGTACATGTGGGCTGAACTGGAGCCGGGCATGGTCTTCACCATTGAGCCGGCACTGTACTTCAAGGAAGAGGACATGTCTATCCCCGAGGAGTACCGCGGTATCGGTATCCGCCTTGAGGACGACGTGCTCTGCACCGAGGACGGCAACGTGAACCTCTCCGCTGCACTTCCCCGCACCGTTGAGGGCATTGAGGAGTGGATGGCGAAGCTGTCGAAGTAACGTCTAGCGTTCACCCCGGTTACGCTAGTAACGTCTTATGGGGAAAGCCCCTCACCGATTCGTTCGGTGAGGGGCTTTCGCGTATCTTCTGCTGTCTTCTATGTCTGTTTCCCGCCGTTGTGGGCGGCTACCGCCGTTGTGGGTTCGGTTATTCGGAGTCCTTCGAGGACTTATCCTGCAGGCCCTGCGGGCGCGGAGTCGGACGTTGCGGCTTGGGCTGAATCAGCTTCGCGTATTCTTCCGGGTCGTCCACGCGCAGACCGTACCGCTGTGCCGGGCGCTTCTGCGTATCTGACTTCTGAGCGGTCGCCTGGTCAGCGCTTGCCTGTTCCTGTTCGGAAGGCTGAGCGGGCTGTGCGGGGGCAACCGGTGCCGGCATGTTCTGCGCCGCACTCTGAGCCACCGCGTTCTGCGCGGTCGTATCACGCTCGGGTAGGTTCTGGTTCGGCGCCGGCTGGCTACCCGCCTGCGCACGGTACGAGGGAGCCTTCGGAGCACCGGTCGGAACCGGTGCACCATTCATCGAAACGGTGCTCTGAGCGGCACGCGCCTGCGAAGCCTCCGGAGCAGCCGCCGCACGCGCAGCCGCAACCGCCGCCGAGAAGCGAGGGTGCGCACCCAGCACGCGGCGCGCATCCTGAGCGTACTCCGGCAGAGCGTACATCACGGTACGCGAGGGAATCGCCTCGGTACGCATCGGGTAACGAACACCCCTGCCGCGGCGCAAAATGAACATCTGCCACAGCACAAACACGACCACCGACAGCGGCACGTACTTTAGCGCCACCGACATAAAAGAGTCGCCGGTCAGCGTCAACAGCACCGAAAACACCAGGCCCATCGACGCACCCTGAATCGCAGAAGAAATCAGGGCACGACCATAACCGGGCTGTACCGGGTACTCCACCTGGCGGATACCGTCGTTGACCAGGTACAGCGCCGTGACCGGATAATCCTGCTCGCTGAGCACATCAAAAGCGGCGAGCGCATCATCGTGACGAACGAAGGAGGCGATCGCCTCACCGGCGGGCAGGGGCTTGCCCTGAGCCTGCGCCAGGCGCGAGGCCAGATATGAAGAAGGCGGGGTCGAGGGAATATTCGGCAGGTTAGAAGTCATGGCTCCTATTTTACCGCCCGCCCCAACCCTGAACCCGGTGGCCGGTGAGCTCCTCTACAGGCGTAGCGAACACCTGTTCAATTAGGCTTCTCAAAGTGCGAATCCCCGCGGCGGAGCGTACCCTAGAGAGGTGAGCAATTCGAAGTTCAGCACCCCCAGCAAGATTTACATTGCCCGCCTTTTGGGCCTCGACGTTTTTGACCCCTTCGGTGACCGCCTCGGCCGTCTCCGAGACGTCGTCGTGCTCAAACGCGGCCTGGGCGCATCCATTGCGGGCGCCCGCCCCGCCAAGGGCAGCGAACCCATTGTTGTCGGCATCATCGTTGAGGTGCTCGGCAAGAAACGCGTGTTCATGCCCATGACCCGTGTGCGAAGTATCGACGCTTCACAGATTATTTCAACCGGCCTGGTGAACCTGCGCCGCTTTGAACAGCGCAACTCTGAGACTCTCATCGTCGGTGAGCTCTTTGACCGCCGCGTGCGCCTGCTCGACGGCAGCGGCGACGCCGTCATTGAGGACGTCGCCATTGAGCAGCGCCGCAACGGCGACTGGGGCGTGACCGAGCTGTTCGTTTCCCGCGTCAACTCCGGCTCCAGCACGTGGCGCCGCCGTTCCAAGGAGACCCTCATCGTCGACTGGGACGAGGCGGTGCTCTCCACCGACCTGGAGCCGCAGGCGGCAACCGCGTTCGTCGCTAACCACGAGAACTCCAAGCCCGCCGACCTTGCGGACGCTATCCACGAGATGAGCGATAAGCGCATGGTCGAAATCGCCGCCGAACTGCAGGATGAGCGCCTCGCGGACGTTCTGCAGGAGCTGCCCGCCGAGGACCAGGTGCAGATTCTGTCGCACCTGGACGACGAGCGTGCCGCGCAGGTCCTCGAAGAGATGGAACCGGACGACGCGGCCGACCTGCTCATCGAACTCGACGACGCCCAGCGTGAGAAGCTGCTGGAACTCATGGAACCCGACGAGGCAGACGACGTGCGTCGACTGCTCGAATACGACGAGGGTACCGCCGGTTCGCTCATGAACCCGGTACCGATCATCCTCTCCCCCGAGGCGACCGTCGCGGAGGCGCTCGCGCACATCCGCGCCGAGGAAATTCCTCCGGCAATGGTGACCCGCCCGCCCCTGGAAACGCCGACCGGCAAGTACCTGGGTCTGGTGCACATGCAGAAGCTGCTGCGCGTGCCGCCGAGCGAGCCCATCGGCCACATCCTCGACACCGATACTGAGCCTGTCTCTGACCAGGCAAGTTTGGAAGAGCTGGCACGCGTGCTGGCAACCTACGACCTGACCATCGTTCCCATTGTGAACGAATCGCACCGCCTGGTCGGCGCAGTGACCATCGACGACGTGCTCGATGCGCTCCTGCCCGAAGACTGGCGCACTTACGATGATGGAACTCCCGTACGAAAGGTAGGACGACGCTTTGCCTGAATCGAACCGCCGCGACGCAAACCGTACCGAAGAGAACCCCCGCATCGATAAGGCGCGCATTCTCAAAGACCGCCTGGAGAAGAAGTACGCTGAACGCAACCGCGAGCGCGGCGACTCCCGCCCGCAGCGTAGCGACTCGCAGCTGAGCACCCCCGGCACCCGCAAGCCGAGGCTGTTTTCCAGCCCCAACCCGGACGCTTTCGGCCGCATGACTGAGGCGTTCGCACGCTACATGGGTACCCCGCAGTTTTTGATGTGGATGACCATTTTCTGTGGCGTGTGGCTGGCGTGGAACTCCCTGGCGCCGGAGGAGATGCAGTTTGACCCGCGTAGCCTGAACTTCACCCTGCTGACCCTGATGCTGTCCCTGCAGGCTTCTTACGCTGCTCCCCTGCTGCTGTTGGCGCAGAACCGTCAGGATGACCGCGACCGCGTGGTGGCGTCTGAGGACCGTAAGCGCGATCAGCAGAACCTGGAGGAGACCCAGTACCTGACCCGCGAGATTGCTTCGCTGCGTATTGCTCTGCGTGAGGTTGCGACCCGTGACTTCGTCCGTAGCGAGCTGCGTGACATTCTTGAGGAACTGCAGAACATTGCGCAGGAGCAGGAGCGTCACGCCGAGCAGCTGCAGGACATCAGTGAGGACATTGAGGACCTGGAGGAGGCTATCGACGATATCGACACCTCCGAGGGTGAGGAGAAGGACGCTGAGGAGCAGGGCTCTGATGCCCAGAGCGCTGAGGGCACGGACTCTAATAACACCGAGAACGGTGCCGATCATGCCTCTGACAAGGCTGAACGATCTGCGAAGGACTCCGCACAGGATCCCCACCGAGGCGATTTGAGCCAGCCTCAGAGCCGCGAATCTCAGCAGGCACAGCAGCAGGCAGAGCGCGCCCGTGAGGGAGGCGCCCGTGACCGCTAATTCTTCCCTGCAGGATGCGCTCTACGCGGCACTTTCCCGCGTCGAGGACCCCGAACTGCGCCGCCCCATCACGGAGCTGGGCATGGTTGAGACTGCGCTCGTGCATCCTGAACTGGATGAGCGCGGTGAGCCGATTCCCGGCCGCCACTGGGCTGAGGTGACGGTGCTGCTCACCATTGAGGGTTGCCCGCTGAAGAACACCATCGAGCAGCAGGTTCGTGACGCCGCCGCCACCGTTGAGGGCATTGAGCGTGTGCAGCTGCAGGTGGGTGCGATGAACCCGCAGCAGCGTTCCGCCCTGCGTTCAATGCTCAAGCCGGAGCGTTCCAACCCGTTTACCGCCCCCGGTTCGCTGACCCGCGTATTCGGTGTGGTGTCCGGTAAGGGTGGCGTGGGTAAGTCCTCCATGACCGCGAATCTTGCCGCCGCGTTCGCTTCGCGCGGGCTTGCGGTGGGCATTATTGACGCGGACGTGCACGGCTTCTCCATCCCGGGTCTGCTGGGTATTACCGACGCCCCGACCCGCCTGGATGACCTGATTCTTCCGCCGACCGTGGACGTTCCCGCCCCCGCCCAGCGTTGGGGTGAGCAGAAGGTCAGCGGCGGCTTTATTCGCGTGATTTCTATCGGCATGTTCCTCAAGGGCAACGAGCCGGTGGCGTGGCGCGGCCCCATGTTGCACCGTGCACTGGAGCAGTTCATCATGGACGTGCACTTCGGTGCCCTGGATGTGCTGCTGCTCGATTTGCCGCCCGGTACCGGCGATATTGCCATCTCCATGGCTCAGCTGCTGCCGAATGCGGAGCTGGTACTCATTTCCACCCCGCAGCACGCCGCTGTGGATGTGGCGGAGCGCGCCGGCACCCTGAGCCTGCAGACCGGCCAGAAGGTCGTGGGCGTGGTCGAGAACATGGCAGCCATGACCCTGCCGGACGGTACCGTGCTCGACATGTTCGGTTCTGGCGGCGGTCAGGTGCTCGCTGAGCGTCTTTCGGAGGCGCTCTCCTACCCGGTACCGCTGCTCGGCTCGGTCCCGCTGGATGTGAACCTGCGTACCGGCGGCGACGAGGGCACCCCGGTGGTCTGGAGCCACCCGAACTCCCCCACCGCCGAAGAGATTCAGTCCATTGCCTCGCAGCTACTGCAGTCGGGCGAGTCGAGGGCTGGTCAGAGCCTGCCGCTCTTCGTTTAGAGATTGAGCATCTAGAAGCTGACGGCCAGACAGCTGATACAGAAAGAACCCCGCACCATCACGGTGCGGGGTTCTTTCATCTCAAAATCTTAGGTGGCGTCCACATCGAAGGGGGCGTATGCGCCTCGCGGAAGAGCATGGCTCTCAGCCTTCTCTTTCTCCTTCAGCAGCGCCTCTTCACGTTCCCTTGCCTCACGCTCACGCTCGGCGTCATCCTCAGCGAATGCCTGCTTCACAATCACGCGCGGATCGTACTGGCGGGGGTCGTACTGGCGCCAGTTAATATCTTCCAGACCCGTCTCGCCCAGAGCTTCCTTGAAGTCGTCCTTCGCGTCGAACGCCATGCGGCGCACCATCTTGACGAATTCACGGATCTGTCGGGCGTATTCGGGCATGCGTTCGGGACCAATCACCACGAACGTGATGATGGCCAAAATAATCAACTCGGTGCCACTAATACCAAACACAGAATATAGATTATCAGTTCCGAGCCAGCACCGCCGAACCCGCGGCGCTTTCTGGACGTGTCTTTAAGCTCTGGACAAGCAGAAGGCGTACGCTACAGCGCCGCGGAGGGGCATTGCGCCCGCCTCCCGAACGCAAAAGACCGCCGGCAGCACACCGGCGGTCTCCCGACACAATATCCGGTTTACGGCGGATAATCGCCGCCGCCGGGGAGCTGCTTCCAATGCCACAGCCAGCCCACCCAGCCCCACTGCGTGCACGCACCCGCCACCAGCAACGCCCAACGATACGCCCGCGAACGGCTCGCCGCCGCCACCACAATCACCAGCGGGAACAACGGCAACAACAGGCGGAACGTCGAGGACTGCGGATTCAAAAACAGAATCAAATACGCAAAATAGCTCAGGCACCACAGGTTCAACGGAGCCGCCAAAACCCTACGCGCCAACGGGCTCAAACACAGAGCAATAAAGCCTAAAATCAGCAGGGTCAGCAGCACCGGAGCCGCATACCCAAAGTACAGGTAACCCTGAGACAGCCACGGCTGAATCGGCGCCAAATGGGTGCCGCGCCACGCCGTCTCCGTGGCGGTGTACGCATCCACACGGCCCGTAGCCCACCACGCAATCGCAGGCCACACCAGCGCACACGCACACACCAC
>CALGXU010000224.1 GCA_937935205.1 uncultured Rothia sp. | reverse complement strand
TCAGCGGTTTCTGCTTCTTCACGCTCAATGTCGACTGGCGGTTCGGTGGGCTTTGCCTTACCGTTGCGCGGGTCAGCGGCCTCAACCAGGCGACTGCCCTGCTCGGTCACAAAAAATTCGTAGGAGACACCGTGCACGGTATCTTCCAGAACGATGACGTACACGACGTTAGAGTCCGTTGCCGGGCTCATCAGGAGGTGAAATTCCCCTTCCTTAGTCCCCTCAGTTACAGTCGGGCTTTCCAGCACGGAGCCACCATACTCACCGGACGGGGTGTAGAAGTTCACGTCAACCAGGATGCTGGAGGCCTCCAGATCTTCGGGGAAGCCCGTCCAACGTAGAAGATAGCCGCCGTCCCTCAGCTGCGCCTTCATGATGATTGCGGAGGCTGCGCCCTGCGTCTCTTGGTTGCCTTCAGTCTCATCCGCGTTCAAGGTGGCGGCTTTTTGCACGGCAGAGTGCGTCGTGACGGGGGCTTCCGCAGCGACGGAGGGTACAACAAGCCCGCACTGAAGCCCCGCAACCAAAATGGTTGCGGTGACAATACGGTGCTTCGCTGAATAAATACTCATGCAATGCGTCTTTTCGTGGTGGAAATGTGCGCGCTACTGCTCGTTCTTCATGTACCTCAGGGAGCCTTTCGGGAGCGTCATACACCCGGATTCGTCGTACCATGCTCCGCTTCGTATTTCAGGTGGTGAAGACCTGACAATAGCTCGCATCTATTTATCGGTTATTTCAACCCTATCACGAACCTTAAGGTTTATTCACGCGAGGGTAGAGTTTTTTTGAACACCCTGAACGCACGACTCGCCCCCGCTATCTGCATCTGCAAATAGCGGGGGCGAATATTCCTCATAGAACAAAGAACATAATGTACAGTGCCGTCAAAAAGCACTGATGAGGGGCGTTAGCCGCCGAGGACTCCCCTGCGGTGAGCCATCCACGCGGCACCAACCACCAGCGCCAAGCCGGCGCCTCCAAGAACCCAGAAAGCTACACCGTGCTGCGCGACCTCTTCACCAGCGGGAGCTGCCGCAGAAGCTACAGCCTTCACGCCGTCCTGACGATCAGCATTCGCGTTGGAGTGTACCTGGGTGGCGTTCGAGTTCACCGTAGCGGAACGAGTATTAGACTCCGAGTGAACCACGGGGGTGAGACTCTTGTTGCCATTGCCAGAATTGCTACTGCCAGAAGCTGCCGACGCCGCTTTTTCTTCATCCGTCAGGGCATCCATGTTCGCAGCAACAGCAATCGACGCCGGGTCAGAACCCGAGCTGTACGCCGAAATCTGGTTAGTGCGGGTCGGCTCAAAAGCCGAACGCGGGCTTATCGTACGTGCCTGAGCCAAAGCCTGCAGGGCCTGACGCTGACGCTCAGCCTTCGCTTCCTGCGCCTTGGACATGGCGTTCACCGCATCCAGGGTGGAACGGGGTGCGCTCATGGCAGACTGACCCGAGCCCGACTGGGTTGCATCAGAGCGGGTCGAGACGGCGCTAGTAGCTGCGGAAGGGCTACCCTGAGTGGCGCCGGTCGATTCGGCCGCATTGGTGCTGGGCGCATGCGATGCGTTGGCATCCTGGCTGGGCAGCTCATCCTTCGTCGAGGAGGTTGCGCTACCGGTCGCCTCACCACTGACCTTGAATCGCACCGAGACGACTTCTTCCGCGTACTCAGTATCGTCCGCACGCACCAGGTAAGCGGTGTACACCGAGCCGGTCTTCAGCAGAGAGCCGGGCATGCCGACCTCTTCCTTGAACGCGCCATTCACGATGCGTTCAGGGCTGATGTGCGTAATGGACAGCGCATCGCCCTTGTGGTTGCCGCTCATATCGGTTTCAACCACGATCAGGTCGTAGCCAGCCGCGTTCGCGGGCAGGCGCTCTGCACTGATAGTCACCGGCTTGATTTCTTTATCAGAGCGAACCTCGGCATACGCAACCTTCAGCACCGAAGCGTTCAGGGTCTGAGTATCGCGAGAAGAGGTCGATCCACCGGGGACCTGTTCCAGCTTCTGCGTGTGGGTTTCGAGGTTCGGGTTTTCAGCAGACTCGGAAGGCACCTCAGTCTTGACCTTGTCCTTGTTACCCTTCTGATCTGCAGCCTGCTGCTTCTTCTGCTCCTCTTCACGGAGCTTCTCCTGCGCCTTCAGCTCGTCAATGGTCAGCACATGGTGGGCACTCTCCTTCTTGTCCACCATCACCTCATCAGGGTCATCCTCAATCGGGATAACGTGCGGAACGAGGGAACCCTCAGAAATCATGAATTCGCCATAACCCGCGTCGGAGGTCACCAGATCCATGGCACTAATGGAGTAGTAGCCTTCCTGGGGCAACTGCGGCATCTCAAAGGTGACGAGCATCGAGCCGTCATCAGCGCGCTCAACCTGCATTGCGGAGGGCTCGTAGGTGTCAGATCCGAGTAACATGCCGGTGGCGCCGTAGTACTGCACGACCAGGTACACCTTGGATGCGTCGCCGACATAGCCACCCTCGTAAAGGGGTGCAAGCTTCAGGGTCGCCTTGCCGTCCTTAATAGACTGCACGCGAATCTCGATGGTATCGACCTCAATTTCGAGGTCTTCATAGGGGCAGCTCGAATCAAATTCGTTATTAGCCAGAGCCGCCAGACAATCATTCACGTTAATTGCTTCAGCCTCTACTGCGGAGGCGCCAGGAAGCACAAAAGCGCTTGCTCCTAAAGCGGCTGCAAGCGAAAGAGCATGAATGCGTTTCGGAAGTCGAGTGATAGTCATGTGTGCCATTTCAATCAATACAGACGCAAAGCGTGGACTAGGGAAGGCTCACCACAAGCCGGTGTTTCTATCCAGGTATTTGCGCACCAGTACGTCGGTTACACCCCAGCCTAACACAGATATTGCACTAAATGTTGCATTGCATTCATGTGCTAAAACTTTATGCCGCAACAATTGCCGAAATAAAAGGGAATTAAATACTTTACTGAGATATAAATAACGCAAAATTCGAATGCCATAAATATTCCCACAAGTGCACCAAAAAGAGATTTTTTACACCGCTTCCAAGGCAACACCCCAAGGCGCAACAAGACAAAGCGCAACAGACCGCCACGCAGCAGGGTCGACATCAGGTACGCAGACAACCAGGCACGCAGACAGCCAGGCATGCAGAAGGCGCCCCACCGAACACGCACCCACATGGCACGCACCCGGCAGAGCGCCTCCCGTTCAACAACTCCCCTACAGAGAGCCGCACACGCCTCACAACGCGAAGATCCAGAAGCCGAAACTACTCAAGCAGGGCTACTCAGCTCCCAGCTCCTCAGCACCCTCAGCGCCCTCAAGGCGACGACGATACACATTAACCGCCACAGCAGTACCCACAAAGGCAACCGAACCCAGCAGGGCAATACTCAGCGGCAAGGTACCCTCCGGCAGAGGGCCGTTATCCTGGGCGCTCGCCTCCAGCTTCGAACCGGAAGAATCACCGCGCGACTTCGAGCTACGCGTATAGAAGCTACCCGAACCTGCGGCACCCGCATTCTCCTGCGGCGAAGCAACAGTCACCGTCTCCCCCTCAAGAGACTGGTAACCCAACAGATTCACCACGGTACGACCCGGCAACATCACCGCATAACCAGACATCACCATTGTCGAAGGAACCACCGCAGTCTCAGCCACAGAACTACGAGCCTGCGCGGTAATCGCACGCGCAGACTGCTGCGCCTGCACAATATAACCCAGAGCGCTATCAACCGACGGAATCTTAGCAACAGAATCAGTCGCCAGACCCTGAGCGTCTGCAGAGGTATCTGAAGAGTCCACACGACCCGAAGGAACCGAAGGGCTCACACGCTGATTCGCCTCAGAAATCACCGGGACCAGCGGGCGAACAACAGTATTCGTAGGCTTCGGAGCCGGGTCCACAGGAACAGCACGCTGAATCACGCTCACACCAAAAGCACTGGTCGCCATGAGCTGCAACTCTTCAGTGGAGTCACCACCCACCACAACCACACGGTAGCGCTTACCCGCATTCAACGAGGTGCCGGGAACCTTCAAATCAGCAGAGAAAGAAGCATCAGTCACCTGCTGAGGGCTCACATGCGTGGTCGCCAACGGCGAACCCACGGCACCACCATCGACGGGCATTTCAAAGACCATCACGTCATAGCCCAGGCTGCTCTCCGCCACATTCCTGGCGCGCACGCTAATCGGCTGCAGTTCATCCGAACCGCGCAACTCTGCGGTAGAGATTTCCAAGGTCGCCTCGCGGGTCTCCGCGGGAGCCCGATCAGAGCGGGAGTGCACCAGCAGGCGGTCCTCGGTCACCTCGGCAGGTGCCGTGTCATTGGACGCCGATTCGGAAGGGCTCGCGGACGCATTCACCGAGGCGCTAGCGGATGCACTCGCAGAAGGACGCACCGAAACGCTCTGCGATGCAGACGGGGCCTCAGAAGGTGCCGGGGCAACCGTCGGACGCGGGCTATCCTTCGCGACACTCGGGGATGCGCTGGGGCTCAGGGACACCTCGGGGGCGGGATTCGCCTCCGCAGGGTTGGCGCGGGGAACACCGGGGGTGTCGGGGAAGAAAATGTTCTGGCGGCTAGCCATAATCTCGCCGACTGTTACACCGTACTCGGGCATAAACTCAACGGAGACAGTCTCGCCGTTGCTTAGATTCTCAATTTCGATCATGTACGGCTGCTCAACGTTCAGACGCTGGTGAATACTGACCTCCAGCGCACCCTCATCGTTCAGAGAGGCAGTCATCTGAGAGGCGGGAACAGTCATCGCCGCCACGGGACCGTCGTCAACGGAAATAGCGACCAGGCGAACCTTCAGATTCTCCAAAGAGGTTACGCCGGTCAACGACAGCAGGGTGTAGTCATTGCTCTGAGCAACCAAGTCCAGGGTAATGTTGTGGCTGACCACATCGGTGGCAACGGCGATGGGAAGTTCAGGCTTCGGAGACTGCTGAGTCTGCGCGTGAGCGGCAGATGCGAAGGTAGCGGGGGCCAGAGTTGCAGGCGCGACGGAGCCGCCCAAACCGAGGGCGGCAGACGCTACTAGCGCCGCGCCTCGGCAGGAACGCTGCGTGGAAAACATGGTCACCTATTTTCGTGAGTGAGTGTGATGAATCGTTGTGTGACTCCTGCGCCCAAAGGTCGGAAGTAGGCGCAGAATAACGGTTCTCTGATATCGGTGACCGGGAGGCGCTTCACAGCGACTCCTACCCCGGGTGAACGGGGTGGTAAGAGTGATAGTACGTCTATGACAGCACTCTAAATTATAGGTATAACCTTAGAAAAAGTTAAAGATGTAGGGATGCCCGAATCTTGCATTTCGGACATCCCTACATCTATGTGCATGTTTTGCCTAGTGGGGCAATAATTGACCTGTTTTAGCGGCGAGAACTGAGCTGCATCTCACTACGGCGACGGCGGCTCAAACGCATACCGGCAAGCAGTGACAGCGATCCAGCGGCACTAATGACCAGCATATTGGAGGCGCCGGTAGCCGCCAGCTGCTCACGCTTCTGCTGGGCACCAGCGGCAACCTTCTGAGAACCAGAGGCCTGCGCCTTCTGCTCGCCACTCTTCTGCGGTTCAACCTTCTGAGCGGACGCATCCTGAGCACCGGTATTCTGGACCGCGCCCGAAGTATCATCCTTCTGGTCGGTAGCGCCCTCCCCCGCCTTCTGCTGATCTGCCGCAGGAGCGGTAGCCTCAGCAGGCGCGGTAGTATCAGGCGCATTAACCTCAGGTGCAGAGCTTTCAGACTCCGACGCCTCAGGGGTTGCGGGCAAATTATCCACGCTATCGCGCTCGACAGTGAAGCCACCGTTGACCATGCGCACGGTGCCCTGCTCATCCTCTGCCACAGCACTCACACGGTAGGTAGTGCCGGGCTTGAGCTCCGAGCCGGGAATCTGCACCTGGGCAGTAAAAGCACCGGAGGCGTCAATCTCAGAGACATCAGCCGAGGCAATTACGCCACCGCGTGCCACACCGTATTCATCCACAGCACTGACCATCAGATGTACCGAGCTGACGCCAGTGAAACCCTCGCCGCGCACGGTCAGAGCCTTCTCGGAGTCGTTTTCGGGAACTACGGTTTCTTCTACGTGCAGGCGGGCGGTCATCACGGGGTTAGAGGTGTTGTTCTGTTCTTCGGTGGTGTCGTGGACGCGGTCAAAGACGGTGTTGCGCGGCAGGTCGTAGTGGCGGCGCGGGTCATCCTCGGGCAGTACGTGGTCGAACTGCTCGACGGGGCTCACGGCAACCGCCTGCTCGGATTGGGCATTCGAGGCAGCCTGTGCAGACTCAGCCTGGGCGCCCTGCTCAGCCTGTACAGCCTCTTCGACCTGCGACTTCTCGGACTGTGCCTGCTCCGCCATTGCGCGCTCAGCGGTAGCAACCGGAGCGGAGCCATTCTGTGCATTCCAACCATTCATGAAGGGAACCTCAACTTCCTGGGCGGTGTAACCATTAGCGGCAGAGGGCGCGATTTCAACACTGAGCACATAGCGCAGGTCTTCGTGAACAGCCTGCACTTCTTCCAACCTGGACCCGGGCACCTCAATGCCATCCAAGAGGGTGCCATTCATAACGTCGGCACGTGCGGGAGAGGCAGCGAGCAGGATGCGGTTACCTTGACTATCCAGAGCGTAGGCATAGGTCATCACCTCGAAAGCCTGCGCCTCACCCAGACCGGTGACCTTGTAGACGACAAGGTTCTTTTCCTGCGGGATTTCCAACTGACCCGAAAGAATCTGAGCATTGAGCGGCTCATTCTGAGTGTCTGCAGGCAGTACTTCCAGGGGTGCAGAGGAGTTGTAGGAGGAATCCTCCGTTGCGTAGCCCTTGCCGGGGTCAACCACTGCGGTCGCGACGACGTACTGCTGGTTGGGGTCGAGGGTGCCTGCGGGCAGGGTCAGCTGGGTGCTGAAGCGACCACCCTCCACGTCGAGTTCGGGCACGAGGGTCATCGCTACGGCGGAGCCGCGAGCCAGCGCGTAGAGGGGGTACTGGCGGTATTCGCTCACGTAGACCGCCACGCCGTAACGCTCAACAGGGCCGCCGGTGAAGCCTTCACCGGTGACGGTGATGCTCTGGGAACGTGCCGGGTTAATGACGACGCCCTGCTCGA
>CALGXU010000223.1 GCA_937935205.1 uncultured Rothia sp. | reverse complement strand
TATTCGCTGATGCCGTAGTGGGTCATCGGGTCTCCGGTGTAGTGGACCTTTTTGTTCTTGTCCAGCCACGCCTTCATCGGGTACTTGGCGGGCTTCTGCGTCCTGCCTAGCACGCGGTCCAGGTCGTTAAGGTACCAACGCTTTGCGCCGGTCTTCGGGTGCGTCCACGGGCTAATCTTCTTCGGTTCGGTCGCCATGTTACGCTGCTTTCTCTTCAAGAAGGGCTGCCAGTTTAGCCAGGATTGATGCCAGCTCGGCCCCGTCCAGTTCAGGGAGAGGAGGGGCAATCAGCAGATTCATGCCGCGGGCGTTAGGGTCGCCCTGATTTGCCAGCTCCATCAGCTCAGCAGTGTAGCCGCGGGGAACTTCAATCTTGTAACCCCAACGGTATTCGTAGCAAAGAACGTCCTGGACATCAGCCTCAATCACCTGAACGGCGCCAAGAGGCCTAACGCGGCGTTCAATTTCACCGTTTTTGCCACGGAGAATGAAATCCAGATAGCACGGGTAGCTGGTGGTGGTCCCCTGATGGCCCGGCCCGCGGTCCTCATCGACCGACACGTACTTTTTGCGGAAGGTCGTAGCACGAACCACCGTAGCGGGCGTGAAGCTATCGAGCTGAAGACGAGACATAACAAAATCCTTTCTAAGAAAGTTCCTGATAAAGGTTTAGAAGCTAAGCTACCAGGTGCGGCGTTTCAGAGGCGAACCTCTGACGCTTCTAAACTCCAAACACTGTTATGTGTTTATGCCTTAATTTTCCCATGAATATAAAAAGTCTGCACGCTAGTTCGTCATCATGTCCCATGTGACAATATGCATAAAAATGAGTGCTCCCCGGTGTATTCCGGGGAGCACTCATTGGGCATCGCCACCTAACCACGCAGGCCTCTCTGTGGGTTGAGGTAGCTGCCGTAAGGGTGACGGAAGAATCGATCAGCAATGCGCTGCCACACCTCACGCTCCTCATCTCCCAGCTCGCCCCGCTCCTCACGCCACATAAAGGCCTCCAACACGTGCCACGTATCGGATTCCCCATCGGAGGCAGGAACAACGCTCAGACGCTCCCCAGAGCCCCTAGAAAGAGCAAAAGCACCCCGAATGTACCCCACAACATCCTCAACCCCATAAGGCGGCTCCAGTGCCCGCTGAGCCTCAGCCACAAGACTCAAGAACGGATCCGAAGCACCAGGCCCCGCAGCAGACTTCACCCCCACACCCAGCGAAGCCCACGACACCAGACCCTCCAAAGTATCGACCGCCTCCGCAGTCACTCTCCACTCACCCAAACCAACGTCATACACCTCAACCCTGGCACGGTACAGGGCAGCTTCCTCATTCATCGAAATCTCCTCTCGCAAACCAAACCACCACCGCCGACAGGCGAGCGCAGCCTCCACATTCCCTACAACAGGGAAGAAGGGGGGTGACCACCAGCAACCAGCAGCCACCCCCTATTCAACATCTAGTCCTCGCCGGTAAACATCACGGAACCAGCAGGCAAACCGAACCGGCGCTCAAACTCCGCAGCGGCAATCTCAGCCAGTTCAGCCACACTATGCTGTGCTGAAACTTCCACATCGAAAGTCACCTCATCATCGCCAGGCTGCATCAGCGGGGAGAAAAGACGCACACAGCTATCATCCACCCCCACAATACGGAGCACGAACTTCACCCGAGGCGCGCCGGTTGTTGCATAGTAGCTAGGCTCACGAACCAGGCAGTACGGCTGCTTCTGAGGCAACGATTCCAGCTCCTCATCCAGCCCAGCGATCCGCAACGCAAACTTCTGACGCACCGCCGCAGGCATCACATGGCAGTCACTCTCCCAATAAGCAGCAAGCACCGCAACCAACTCAGCCATGCGGCTACTCAGCCAGGCGCTCGCCTTGTGAAGAATAACGTCGGAAACATCAAGAGTAACGCGGGCATACTCGGACACGCTCTCCTCGGTGTAGGGAATCGGGTTCCGGTGCACCACCAAAGCGGCAGAATCCCAATCGTCCTCATCCTCATCTACTGCGTTGCCGTCGTAGACCGTCACAGCATCAGGATCAGAACCAGTCACCGGAGCCTCCGTGTACCAACGCCACAGATTTTCCACCTGCTCCTTAGATAGCTGCTGACGATTAGCGTCGAACACGAACCAGCAACCCAGCGAGTTCTCCAGAGTCTGCGACATCGGAGTTTTAAGATTAGGCTGACCAATCCACGCAGCCAGCTCCTCAAGAGTCATCGGCTCATCGGTGGCCCAGCGCTCATCATAGAACGGCACAACCTCCAAAATATACTGCTCATCGGTCACCACATCATGACGAACACTCGCAGCAACATCAACCACACACATAAAACATCCTTCCGTGTAACTATGCCTCAAACATACCCCACACCAAAAGAAAAAACTAAACACAACACAACACTGTCCCAACCACCAACCCCCCAA
>CALGXU010000222.1 GCA_937935205.1 uncultured Rothia sp. | reverse complement strand
TGCGCTGGCTGACCCGCGGCAACTTCGTGTTCATGGGCGTTAAGGAGCGCGTGCTGGACGGCACCTCCGGCGCTATTTCGCTGGTGGACCGCCCCGGTTCGGCGCTCGGTATTCTGCGCGCCACGGAGGGTAAGAGCCGCATCCCTCTGTCGGGTGAGACTCTGGAACGCGCCCTGTTCCCGCGCCCCCTGTACATCACGAAGGCGAACTCCCGCTCCACGGTCGCACGCAACGACTACCTGGACTACATTGGTGTGCGCCGCTTTGACCTGAACGGTCGCGTGATTGGTGAGTACGTCATTTTGGGTCTGTTTACCCGCCAGGCGTACGCGCTGCCCGCTATTGAGACTCCGCTGGTGCGTGAGCGTATCGCGATGGTGCGCCGCCGCCTCGGCTACCACCCCGGTTCTTACTCTGACAAGGCGCTTCTGGGTGCCCTGGAAGACTACCCGCGCCTGGAACTGCTGCACGCTTCCGCTAATGATCTGACCGAGACCTTCGGCGGCATCATGGGTCTGGAGGAGCGTCGCAAGACCCGCCTGTTCCTGCGTGCCGACCGGTTCAACCGGTTTATTTCCGCTGTTGTGTACCTGCCTCGGGACCGCTACAACACGAACGTGTGTGCGCGAATCCAGCGGGTGTTCCAACAGGAATTTGATCTTAGTGCCATTGACCATGAGGTGTACCTGTCCTCCTCATCGTTGGCGCGCCTATTTTTCCGCATTCGACTCACCAACCCCAACGATGTGCCGAAGACGGATCATCAAGCTCTCGAAAAGCGACTGCAAGAAGCCGCCCGCTCCTGGGTGGAAGCAACCGCAGCTGCTATTGAGGCATGGAAACCCGGCGCGGAAGGTCGCCGACTCGCATCAGCCTGGGCAGATGCGACGAGCGCAGCCTACCGAGCCGATTACACAGTAGAACAAGCAATCGAGGATATCGTGATTCTTGAATCTCTCTCGGGCCAGAAGCCCGCCGCAATCAAGGTTGAAGCCGGCGAAGCCAACACTACCCGACTGAAGACCTACCTGTCCGCACCTCACACCCTCACCGAGCTTCTGCCGGTTATGCAGAATATGGGCCTGGTCGTTGTTGATCAGAAGCCCTACGAGTTCAAGCCTGAGGATGGCGAAGACTACGGCTACCTCTACGACTTTGGGGTCCAGTTCCCCGAGGGTGTGGACGCAAACGCTGTGGCTTCCCTGTACGAGGATGCCCTGAACGCCTACCTGCTCGGTGAGCGCGAGTCCGATACCCTGGACCGCCTGATCCTGGCTGAGGGCCTGACCTGGCAGGAAGTACGTCTGTTCCGTGCCCTGAACCACTACCTGATTCAGCTGGGCCTGGGCTACACCCCGTCCTTCATGTCGAACACCCTGCTCGCTAACCCGACCATCACCAAGCACCTGGTCGAGTTCTTCGAGGTCAGCTTCGACCCGAACAACGGTCTCAACGATGAGCAGCGCAACGCACGCCGTGAGGAAATCGAAGCAGCCCTGGTTGAGGAACTGAACCAGATCCCCACCCTGGACGCTGACCGCTACCTGCGCTCCCTCGGCAAGGTGATTCGCGCTATCCTGCGCACCAACGCATACCTGGCTGACCGTCCCGCACTCGCATTCAAGGTGGCACCGCAGGAGATCGACTTCGCACCCCTGCCCCGCCCCAAGTTCGAGATTTTCGTCTACTCCCCGCGCGTTGAGGGTGTTCACCTGCGCTTCGGTAGCGTCGCACGTGGTGGCCTGCGCTGGTCGGACCGCCGTGACGACTTCCGCACCGAGGTTCTGGGCCTGGTCAAGGCACAGATGGTGAAGAACGCTGTCATCATCCCCACCGGCGCGAAGGGTGGCTTCTACCCCAAGCAGCTGCCCGACCCCGCAGTGGATCGCGACGCATGGATCACCGAGGGCCGCGAGTCCTACAAGGTCTTCATCGGCTCCCTGCTGGACGTCACCGACAACCTCTCCGTTGGTGCTGACGGCTCCGAGACCGTTGTCCGCCCCGAGGGTGTTGTGGCACGCGACGCTGACGACTACTACCTGGTGGTTGCAGCGGATAAGGGCACCGCAGCATTCTCCGACACCGCAAACGCAATCAGCCTGGAGCGCGGCTTCTGGCTGGGCGACGCCTTCGCATCCGGCGGCTCCGTCGGCTACGACCACAAGGCAATGGGCATCACCGCACGCGGTGCATGGGAGTCCGTCAAGCGTCACTTCGCTGAGATCGGCCACGACGCTCAGACCGAAGAGTTCACCGCAGTCGGCATTGGCGACATGTCCGGTGACGTGTTCGGTAACGGTCTGCTCCGCTCCAAGGCAACCCGCCTGGTCGCAGCATTCGACCACCGCGACATCTTCCTGGACCCGAACCCGAACGCGGCAGTGTCCTTCGACGAGCGTCAGCGCCTGTACGATCTGCCCCGTTCCTCGTGGCAGGACTACAACCGCGACCTGATTTCCGCCGGTGGTGGCGTGTACTCTCGCGGCCTGAAGTCCATCGAGATCACCCCCGAGGTGCGCGAGGTTCTGGGCCTGGACGAGTCCGTCACCGAGCTGGCACCGACCGAGCTGATTTCCGCAATCCTCAAGGCACCGGTCGACCTGATCTACAACGGCGGTATCGGTACCTACGTGAAGGCATCCACCGAGACCAACGCACAGGTGGGCGACAAGGCTAACGACGCACTGCGCGTCAACGGCAAGGACCTGCGCGCCAAGATTGTTGGCGAGGGCGGTAACCTCGGCTTCACCCAGCTGGGCCGTATCGAGGCTGCGCTCAACGGCGTCATCCTCAACACCGACGCAATCGACAACTCCGCAGGTGTGGAAACCAGTGACCGCGAGGTCAACATCAAGATTCTGGTGGACCGCCTCGTGGCACACGGCGAGCTGTCCAGCGAAGAGCGTGCTTCCTTCATCGAGTCCCTGCAGGACGAGGTGGGCGGCAAGGTTCTCGAGACCAACGTCGAGCAGAACGTTCTGCTGCAGGGTGAGTTCCACGGTTCCTTCCTGGGCACCAACCTGTACAAGCGCCTCATGCACGACCTGGAAGAGCACGCCGGCCTGAACCGCGCCGTCGAGTTCCTGCCCACCGACGAGGAGCTGGATGCACGCCTGGAGACCACCGGCGACCGCCTGACCCGCCCCGAGCTGTCCGTCCTGGCTGCGTACGTGAAGATTTACCTCACCCACGCCCTGGAGCAGACCGACTTCGCGGACGACCCCTACCTGGAGGGCGTGCTGCGCAGCTACTTCCCGGCAGCACTCGTCGAGCGCTTCGGTCAGCACCTGGACTCGCACCCGCTGCGTAAGGAAATCATCTGCACCCGCGTCGCTAACGAGCTGGTCAACATCGGCGGTATCACCTTCGCATACCGCGTGATGGAGGAGTTCAACGTCGGTATCGATTCCGTCGCACGCGCCTTCATCGTCGCTCGCGAGCTCTTCGAGCTGGGCACCGCAGCTAAGCTGCACCGCGAACTGCCCCCGAAGACCTCGCTGGATGCATGGTTCACCGTTCTGCGCGACAACCAGCGCGTTCTGGATCGTGCTGTCCGCTGGTTCATCACCGAGCGTGGCGTGGTTGCTGGCACCAGCATCTCTGAGCTGCTGGAGATCTTCGGCTCCGTCGTCGAGATGCGCCACAACCTGCCCGAGTACCTCTCCGGCACCTCCCGCGAGCGTGTTCGTGCAAAGCGCGATGCAGGCGAGGCATGGGGCCTGCCCGAGGAACTCATCGTCATCTGGATTCGCGGCTTCGAGGGCTACGCCCTGCTGGATGTTATCCGTTCGGCACGCGACCACGACTTCGAGGCAACCTCGCTGGCACCGGTCTACTTCGCAACCTACGACCGCTTCAAGGTGGACGAGCTGCTCGGCCTCATCACCGAGCTTCCCCGTAGCGACCGCTGGGAGATCCTGGCACGTCAGGCACTGCGCGGTAGCCTCTACGAGACCGCTGCAGGTCTGGCACTGTCCGTGGCAGAGGGCGCGAAGGGCGACTTCTCCACTGTTGACGGTGCACAGAAGGCACTGGCTGAGTGGGTTGAGGAGCACCCGACCCGCGTGGGCAACATTGACCGCATCCTGAAGGAGATCGGCGAGGCCGCTCCGGACGTCACCGGTCACCCGCGCCTGGCTGTAGTGTCCGTGGCACTGCGTACTCTCTCGAGCGCATCCTAAAAAGCTAAGGCCCGTTAGGGTCGCTTAGAACATCCCGGTTCTCTCCAATCGGAGGGGCCGGGATGTTCTTGCGCCGGGACACTTTGGGCGGGGGCACTCGCGTGTGGGTGCGTTGTTTGAAGGTAACCTTTTCAAGGTTGTTGCACCCTACGCATATTACGTAAAACACTGCTCTCACTAGGTGTTTTGCGTTTTTGTGTGACGCGCATTATGTGGGTGTGTCCTAAATCCCTCCAAATATCAAGTAGAGGGTTAAGGAAACCAAAGGTTTTAGTTGATATATGCCGTATATTGATTCACGGCGGCATCAGCGCAAGCCATGGGGACCCGGCACTTCTCGGCATGACGACTCTTCCCCCTGGCGCGTCACACGGTGCTGTTCAAACACACTGCCCCTAATCTTTACGATTATCGATTGAAAGTCTGCAAGATTGTCTACCAACCACGGTACTGAGGAAAAAAGCAACACCGCATGGCGCCTCCTCATTAACTTTCTGCTTTACGTCTCTCCGGTCGCACTGCTGACCACCGTCTTCCCCATCGTTACCCCGACCATTAACCGGTACAACATCGATGGTGTCCCCCTGATCCAGGTGATCCTGGCAGCATCCATTACCGTTCCTTGGCTCAGCCAGGCAGCCTGCCTGCCCCTTTACCGTGCTATCCAGATGGAGCACAAGAAGATTGCGGACGCCCGCGAAGGCCTGCGCATTCACGCTGAAACCCTTGAGCACCAGCTCAAGCGCGCCGAAGCACGCGCCGTACGCGCACGCATGTCCGAACCGCAGTTCCAGGACATTACCGACCTGACCGCGTTCACCCGCAACTGGCTCTACCTCTTCTTCATGACCATGCCGCTGGTACTCATCTTCGCAGTACCGGTCGCCCTCGTGCTCCACTGGACCCCGGCTGCATTCGGTGCGTTCTTCGTCCTGGGCGTTCTCAACATCGCGTTCGCGCAGCTGCTGGTCATCCCGAACCTCGCGAAGAACCGCATCATCTGGTTCATCGCGTGGCTTGGCTACACTCTTGCCCTGTTCTTCTGCCCCGTCATCTGGTTCCTGCCGCCGCTGGTTGGTTCGCTCATCCTGCTGGTGAGCCTCGGCAAGGACCTGGTGCACCTGCTGCACTTCGCACGCATCCCGCTCAAGGACATCGCGCTCGATGCCCTGCGCGGCTTCTTCACCGGCTCCATCATCTGGGCCGATAAGTACATGCTCTTTTTGGTCACCGGCGGCGAAATCAACGTCGTGGCAATCTACCTGAGCCTGATCCCCTGCGTTATCGCTTACAACTACTTCTTCGTGGTGGAGGCAGACCGCGTCAACGCAAGCATTCAGCACCTGTGGACCATCTTCGACCGCCTGCCCTACAAGGGTGTTCAGGAGGAGTCCTCGAAGGCTCTGCGCGCCTCCAACCGTGCTATCCGCAACTCCCTGCTGATTTACATCGCCAGCGCTATTGTTACCGGCATCCTGATGTTCATCTTCCTGCCGCAGTCCTACCCGCTGGCGCTCTCCGGCCTGGTCGTGGCGTTCCTCTTCGTTGCAGTGGCACTGCTGATCTACCAGATCGAGTACATGACCATGTACGTCACCGTGCAGCTGCTCTCCGCAGCGCACCTGGTGCTGCTCTTCATCTCCTTCATGATTCTGCCCAACGAGACCGGCTACCTGCCCATCATCGTGGGCGAGGCAGTGCTCACCTTCGCCTGCTACCGCGTCTACCGTCAGGCGTGGGCAGCACCCGAGTACTCCCTCTTCTGGCGTCGAGCCCTCGCCTGGTAAGAACCGCACGGTCCGCGAAAGATACATACGACAATGACTGAACAGATGTACCGAAACCACTACGCGCCGCTGCAGCTTCCGGCTCCCGGCCCCCACTACAGCGACCCCGAATACCCGGACGTTGACGTCGCCATCATCATGGAATCCACCTACCCCTACCTCAAGGGTGGTGTGTCCGCGGTGGTGCACGATATCGTCTGCGAAAACCCGGATCTGACCTACGGCATTATTCACATCGCCTGGGATAAGAACTCCCCCCACGAAGACCTCTACGGCATGCCCGAGAACGTCAAGTGGGTCAAGGTGCTGTACCTGAGCCTGGAAGTCAACCGCGATGCCTTCGCGGAAGCTTGCGACCCCTCCGCACTGCATATGAAGTTTGCGGAGCGTCAGGCGCTCACCCAGCGCCTCATGGACGGCTTCAGCGCCCTCATTGCCGGCGACGTGAACCCCCTCTGGAAGCTCTACGACGAGGGCATCAACCCCGCAACCCGCAGCTACAACCTCTTCGGTCTCTTCGGAACCCGCGAGTTCATGCAGGCGATTGCGGGTCTGGGCTTCTTGTCCGAGGTGCCCTTCGGTGAGCTCTTCTGGAAGGTGCGCGACTTCGTCTCCATCCTCTTTGCGCTCCTGCACGAGCGGATGCCGCACGCCCGGGTCTACCACGCCCACACCACCGGCTACGCGGCACTCATCGCCGCCGCAGCCGCACGTGACCACGGCACCAGCTTCCTGCTGACCGAGCACAACCTCTACATTCGCGACACCGTGAACACCAAGCTCGAACGCAACATGGCGAAGCCCGTCACCACCGACTACGCCTTCCTCAACGAGGAACGTGAGCACCCCGGCCTGGGCCCGGTCACCCTCGACGAGCGTGCCTGGTCCGTCTGGTTCGTCGAAATGGGACGCTTCTGCTACCCCAGCGCCGACATGGCAACCTACCTGTACCCCAAGGCTCTGGAAGAGGCACGCGGTATTGGTGCGCCCATCGACCAGATGAACGAGGGCGAGAAGGACCGCGCGATCATTCTGCCCAATGGTATGCTCATCGAGTCCGTGGCGGAAGCCTACTACGCCCGCCAGGCGGCGCGTGCCCGCATCCTCGCTGAGGGCCGCGGCCACGTGTGGCGCTTCGTGTTCATCGCCCGCGTGGTGCCCATTAAGGGCCTGACCGACCTGATTCGCTCCCTCGCGGTGCTGCGCGATCAGGGTCTGGTGAACTTCCACCTGGACGTGCTCGGCCCCAAGGACCACCTGCCCGAGTACTACGAGCTGTGCCTGCGCACCATCGAAGAGCTCAACATGGGCGAGTACATCACCTTCCACGGCACCGTGAACGTGCGTGCGATGCTCGACCGCTTCGACCTGCTGCTCATGCCCAGCTACAATGAGGGTCAGCCGATTGTGGCGCTCGAGGCGATGGCTGCGTCCATCCCGCTGGTCAGCACCGACGTGGGCGGTATGTCCCAGCTCATCGACGATGTGCTGGTCGCCCCCGACGGCCACGAAATCGGTAACTGCGGTATCTTGACCATCCCCGGCGATATTCACGGCTTCGCGGCGGCGCTGCGCACCCTCATGGAGGAGCCCAGCATCTACGAACGCTACTGTGTGAACGCCTACGACCGTATTGTCAGCTTCTTCCAGCTGCGACTGGTCATGGACCGCTACAACACGATTTACCGCGAGCTGGGCAAGCTGCCACCTCGCGCCCCCGAATTCGACCCGGAGTACGATGGCGAATAAACTCACCCGCTTGGGCGGACCCGGCAAATTTGGTGCATGGGTCCGCTACGGCGGTAAGCCCATTACCCAGCAGCAGCTCGATTTTGCGGTCAAGAACTACTCTGTCGCAATCCTGCAGCCCTGGGAACTGGACGCGGCACGCTACCTGAAGAAGCGTGCACCTCAAATGGTGGTGCTGGCGTATAAGTGCCTGTCCTCCACCCGCTCTTACGAGCCCGGCCCGATTTATTCTTCGGGTGTGTCTTACCCGCTGGCGCAGTCGATGGCGAACTCCGGTAAGGATTTCTTCGCCCACCGCCTCAACGGTGACCGTATCGAGTGGAAGGGCTACCCCAAGCACTTCCAGATGCAGGTGTGGAACGCCGACTATCGCTGGCACTGGGTGGACGCTGTGGTGCGCGAAATGCGCAACTCGCCCTTTGACGGGGTTATGGCGGATAACGACGTGGAGAACGACTACTACGGTCTGGACCTGCCCATTCAGGGCGTGGAGTCCATGACGAAGATCCGTGAGCACCTGGATTTTCTGGTTGCGTACGCCGGTATTGAGCTGAATAAGATCGGTAAGATTCTGGTGCCCAATATCGCTGAGTCGCGTCTGCGTTACGGCAAGTGGGAGCGTCACAGCGCCTACGGTGGCGGCTTTGAGGAGGTGTGGCTCGGCTGGGGTCCGAACGACTACCTGTCTTCGCCCTACGCCGTGATGCAGGGCCGCGAGATTGCGTACGGTTCGGCGGGCGAGGTGAACCTGGGTGCTACTTTTGCGGGCTTGGGTGGCCGTAGTGCTGCCTCGCAGAAGAAGGTGACGATTCTGCGCACCCCGCTCAGTGACCGCAAGGCTCCGATTACCGGCACGGATGAGAACTTCCTCTACGGTCTGGCGGGCTTCTGGGTGTTCGGCGGAGGCGC
>CALGXU010000221.1 GCA_937935205.1 uncultured Rothia sp. | reverse complement strand
ATTCATATTGCGCGTCTGGCGCGGGATATGTGGGGCATTAACGCGTAGCGCATGTGCAGAAAGCGACCGGAGGTTCTCGGTCGCTTTTTCTATGCCGCAGTCTATACCCCGGTCTATGCACTGAATCTGTGCCCAAGGGATTTTATTTCGCGCGTTAGCGCGTCGATTTAAATTTTTAAATGCCGTTTTATAGCGACGCATTCCAGATATATCATCCAGAAATACCACCCTGTGGACAGACCACAGACAAATGTGGGTTTTTTATAAATCCCACATTTATTGATCCGCGTGCTCATTTTTCGCCCGGTATTTTCTTTGTAAATCTTTTTCTCGCGCCTTCGCAATTCAAATATGCTGCATCAAACACCCCATCACCCCACTTGCATGACGCCAACACCCCCAATTTTTCGCAAAAATAACGCCTCACCCTTCGTGCGGGCAACCTTTTTTCGGTGTTCTGTTTAAATTTTTTACACCCTGGCAATAAATACGTGTTTTGATACCAAAAACCCATATTCCAACACTTGAAAAAATGTCACAAGAACCTAAAGTGTGAAAGATCAAAAGAAACCCACAAAACACACAATATACGTGTTACTATCTGAGAATTATGAGGCCCTTCACGGGGCCACTACACACCATGTCACGAACACGAGAGGACCACTATGGTCACTATCATTGTGGCGGCACACGGCGAGTCGGCTCCGGCTCTGCTGAAGACCGCCGGCATGATCCTCGGTAACTTCGAAAACGTCCACCCGGTCACGTTCCTGCCGGGTCAGGGCCCCGAAGATCTCGTCGAAGAGTACACCCGCATCGTTGAGGCGTCCGAAGCAGAGGAAACCCTGCTGCTGGTCGACCTCTTCGGCGGTAGCCCCTACAACGCCGGTGCGCAGTTCGCAGCTACCCGCGAGGGCGTCGACGTCGTCTCCGGTGTTAACGTACCGATGCTTATTGAGGTCATCTCCGGCGCAGGCCGTAAGAACGCAACCCTCAAGTCCCTGGTCGCTAAGGCGCACAAGGCTGGCACTAAGGGTATTCGCTCCTTCCAGGAGGCGAACCAGCCCGCAGCCGCCAAGCCCGCCGAGGCGAAGCCCGCAGAGACCAAGGCGGTCGAGGTTCCGGCTGCTCAGCAGGTTCCCGGCGGCACCATGGACGCTATCTTCACCCGCATCGACTCCCGCCTGATTCACGGTCAGGTGGCAGGAACCTGGGTTCCGCATATCGCACCGCAGACCTTCATCGCGGCATCCGATAATGCGGCACACGATCAGCTGCGCAAGTCCCTGCTGCTGCAGGTCGCACCGACCAGTGTGAAGACCAACGTCCTGGACATCGCTAAGGCTGGCCGCGTGTACAACAACCCCAAGTACACCGGCATGAAGACCATGTTCGTCGTAGAATCCCCCGTTGACGTGGTGCGACTGCTCGACGAAGGCGTCAAGATCAACGAAGTGAACGTTGGTGGCGTCACCTTCAAGACCGGCATGGTTCAGCTTTCGGACGCAGTGTACGCCTCCGAAGAGCACCTGGAAGCCTACCGCGAACTCATTAAGCGCGGTGTGAAGCTGACGGTGCAGCAGCTGCCCAACCACTCCCCGGTTGATTTGGAAAAGATCCTCAAGCAGAAAGGCCTGGACGCATGAGCGCCCTGACGTTTATTCTCGTTGTTCTCGTGGCGTTCATTGCGGGCGTCGCATCCGTGGTGGACGAGCGTCAGTTCCACCGCCCCCTGGTCGCTTGTACCCTGATGGGTTTTGCGCTGGGTGACCCGACTACCGGCATTATGCTCGGTGGCGCGCTGGAGCTCATCGCCCTGGGCTGGATGAATGTTGGTGCCGCTATGGCTCCCGACTCGGCTCTGGCGTCCACCATCTCCGCTATTGTTGTGATTCAGGGTCACCAGAACATCACCACCGGTATTGCTATTGCTGTGCCGCTGGCTGCAGCAGGTCAGGTTCTGACCATCTTCGTTCGTACCATTACGGTGTTCTTCCAGCATCAGGCGGATAATTTCGCGAAGACGGCGAACTTCCGCGGTATTGAGCTGATGCACATCAGCGGTATGGCTCTGCAGGGTCTGCGTGTTGCTATCCCGACCGCTATTGTGGCTCTGATTAGCTCCGAAGAGCTGACCCGCCTGCTGGGCATGATTCCGGAACAGGTGACCATCGGTCTGCGTATTGCCGGTGGCATGATTACCGTGGTCGGTTTCGCAATGGTCATTAACATGATGCGTTCGAAGGCTCTCATGCCCTTCTTCTTCCTCGGTTTCATTGCTGCTGCCGCTATCCCGGCAACCCAGTCGATTGTGCCTCTTGCCGGCGGAAAGCCCGAGGACGTCCTGGTGGCACTGTCCACCCCGGCACAGTTCAACCTGGTTGCTATCGGTATTGTGGGCGCTTGCCTGGGTCTGCTGTACACCCAGCTGAACCCGCTCTTCCATAAGAGTGAGGCACCCGCCGTAGCACCGGCAGCCGTAGCAAACGACCTCGATAACGAGCTCGAGTAAAGGAGCATCATCATGACTGAGAACAAGAACGTCGAGCTCGTTGAAGTTCCCGAGCTCACCCAGCGCGATAAGGTCGAAACCTACATCCGCTCCACTTTCCTGCTTGGTTCGTTCAACTTTGAGCGTATGCAGTCCATTGGTTTCGCGGTTTCCATGATTCCGGCCATTAAGCGCTTCTACACCAAGAAGGAAGACCAGGCGGAGGCGCTGACCCGCCACCTGGAGTTCTTCAACACCCAGCCGTGGGTTGCATCCTCGATTATGGGTGTGACCGCTGCGATGGAGCGTGAGAAGGCAGCCGGTAAGGACATTGACGAGGCGGCTATCACCAACGTGAAGGTGGGTCTGATGGGCCCGCTGGCTGGTGTGGGCGACCCGATTTACTGGGGTACCGCACGTATTGTGCTGGCGGCTCTGGGCGCGTCCCTGGCGGTGACCGGTAATATTCTGGGCCCGCTGCTGTTCTTCTTCGGCCTGTCCGCGATTCGTTGGGCGACCCGCTGGTACGGCTTCAAGTACGGTTACGAGAAGGGTACCCAGATTGTGACTGAGGCGGGCGGTAACACCCTGCAGAAGATCACTCAGGGTGCGTCCGTGATGGGTCTGTTCGTGATGGGTGCGCTGGTGTACCGCTGGACGAGCGTGAATATTCCGTTGCCGCTGACCAGCTACAAGAACCAGGCTGGCGCGATGGTGGATGTGACCGTTCAGTCGGTGCTGAACGATCTGCTGCCGGGCCTTGCGTCGCTGGGTCTGTGCTTCCTGTGCATGTGGCTGCTGAAGAAGAAGGTCAACGCTATCTGGTTGATTTTCGCCCTGTTTGCCGTGGGTATCCTCGGTTCTTACCTGGGCTTCCTGGCTCTCTAAGAATCCGTGGATAGCCCTGTTCACCCTTGAATGAAGGCGTGAAATTCACAGGCTATATCTCAAGTGGAGGGGATGCGGTCGGTACACTGAGAGGTACCGGCCGCTTCCCTCTTTTGACGCAGGTTTTACGCAGGGTGCGGTGTGTGCGAACTATTGGCACCCCCTCCCTGTGAAGGAGTTTCTATGACCAAGTTGATGGCTTTCGATCTTGACGGCACGATCCTGTTTGACCGCGCCGTGGAGCCTGCCACTGAGCGGGCGATTGCCCGCTGGCAGGCGGAGGGTAACCTGGCGGTCTCGTGCACGGGTAAGAGCATTTTTGCCACTCAGCTGGCGTTGAATCCGACTGCCGTCCGCTTTGATTACCACGTGCTGTACACGGGTGCGGTGATTACCGACCGGCAGTACCGGGTGATTTACCATCAGCCTCTTCCGGTGAGTGTTGTGCAGGCGTGCTACGAGCATTTCAGCACCGTGGACGGCGTGGCGCTGTTCGCGACCACTCTGGATAACGATTACAGCCTCTGCGATAGGGTGGGCTCCTCGACGAATATTCTGCCGGAGTTCACTCCCCTGCCGGCTGATGACCTGCTGAACCACGAGTACGTGGGTGTGCCCCTGTGGATTCCGGATGCGCAGGTCCGCGAGGCGGCGTACACCTGGATTCTGGAGCGTTTTGGTGATTCGGCGGACTGCCATAAGAACCAGGATTTCTTGGATATTGTGCCGCCCGCCTGCACGAAGGGCACCGGCCTGCAGCATCTGGTGGAGTACCTGCAGTCGGAGCATCCGGGTAGTTCCTATGAGGTGCATACGATTGGTGATTCGTGGAACGACATTGACATGCACCGCTACGCTGACCGTTCGGCGTCTTTCAGCTACTCCCCCGATGAGGTTAAGGCTGTCACCACCGATTGTGTGGATAAGGCGTACGAGTTTATTGAGGCTTCCCTGTAGAAGCTGCCGAGGCGGCGTATAGGTACGGCGAGCGCTGAGCCTGACGCCCGCCTCCGCGCAACTTGTCGCTTCTCTCGCGTACTCGCCGCCCACTCCCCCGTTTCACGTGAAACATCCGCTTTCCCATTACTCCCCCGTGAGGTTTCTATGTGCCCCGCTCAACCCCCAAAGAACCAGCCCGGCAAAAACCAGTCTCCAAAGAGCCAGTCTCAGAAGAGCCCGCAGGCCGATTCTGCCCAGTCTTACGACCCGTCCAGCTTCTCTGACACTTTCCGCGCTATGGCGCGTGAATCACTCGTGAAGAACCAGAAGAGCCGCCCGGAGTCTCCCATCGTCTCGATTTCTCCGGTGCTGATTGTTTTGGGTGCCATTGCGGCGGCACTGTACGGGCTGTGGCAGAGCTGGGCGTGCCTCATTCCGCTGGTGCTGATTCTGGTGCTCATGTGGGTGCGGTACACGATGCAGCGTCAGGCGCTCAACGATTTTGCGGAGCTGGAGGCGGCACGTACCGCGTGGAAAAAGACCCGCGACCGCCAATACCTGGAGCTGATGGCAGCGCAGTCGGCACGCATCCTGGAGGAGAATAAGGCGCTGACTAAGCAGGCTCGCGCGCACGTGCAGGAGTACGCGGATTTCGCGGCGCAGAAGCTGGGTACTCAGCACTAAAAACTAGCGCTAAAGACCCCGTTGCGCTCGCCCCTCCCTCCTCCCCAAAAAGTATTCGACGAGCGTTGCCCGAGGTGAACGTTGAGGCACAGAACAAAAGACCGTAACCGCTCCCCCATACGGGGGCGGTTACGGTCTTTACGTCTTAGGGGGACACCCTAGTTGGTCTTCTGCCTAGTTGATCTTCTGCACGGGTGCTTCAACGTGCGCTTCAGCGGGCTCCCCTGCGGCTTCCTCAACAACCTTCGCAGATTCTTCGTCTGCATCATTAGTAGCCGCTGCGTCGTCAGTAGCAGTAGCGTCCAATCGCTGCACCACGGCGGGGCGGTCGTCAAAGCCGCGGCGGGTGCCTCGGGCAGCCTTCGCATCAAGGGTGTACAGCTGCTCGCGGTTCGTCAGCACCACCAGAGTCATAGCATTCAGGCAGACACCCACAATGCACAGAATCCAGCCGATCAGCATGAACCGGCCACCGGAAAGCACCGCGCCGGAAAGCATCAGGGCAACAGAAACCAGGTACGCCGGGGAAAGCAAAAACTTCGTATTCACTACCGACCTACCTAGCGCGCGTTGGATCGGGGCTTAGGGGTACGACCCGAACGGGGGCGCGAGGGCAGAACGCTCATGCGGCCGGGGGCACGCTCAACAATCGGCTGGGATTCGGTGGGCTCTTCCTCACGAACCTCGGTAGCCTCGGCAGATTCAGTGGGCTCACCGGCTTCAGCAGGCTCAGTTGCTTCAACAGCCTCAGGGGCTTCAGCGGGAGCTACTTCCTGCACAGCAGCCTCATGAGCCTCATGTTCAGCGGCTTCTCGTTCTTCGCGGCGGTGCTCTGCGCGCTCGCGGATACGGTTCTCCACGGAGGACTCGAGACCGTCCAGGTTGGCAACCAGCGCCGGGGTCGGGTTACCCTTCGCCTTACCCACGGACAGCACAAAGGCGAGGACGTTCAGACCCAGCGCAAGAATCAGAAGAATCCAGCCGAGCCACACGAGCCAGGGGGTGGAGGTTCCAATCAAGAGCGCACCGCAAAAAATAACGCCGAGGGAGGTCAGGTACGCAGGCGAGAGAGTCTTGAAATCCATGTCTACTTTCAATGTGTTCGTGAGTTTGAGAGAGCTAACGTTCGGTTCTCATTTTAGGTGATAGTTGAGGCTTAATCTGCTTCTGCCCCTGTCTATCGCCTGTGAGCTAAAGACCAGAGGGCTTATCTCGGTGGCGTAGGCAGGGGCAGAAACGTGACGCTCGGACATGCGGTGAGGGTTCCGACTATGACTTGGGGGTTACCTCGTTGGTGACCAGGGGCGAGGCGGGCGCGTTCTCCACTACGGGGATTGCGCGGGTGCTCAGGGTGCCCTGGTGCTTCTTCCAGAGGTTGTAGCGTTCCAGTGCGACCGCGCCGGCGGTCATGGCGGGAAGAATGAACATGCCGGAGGAACGGATGCTTTCAGCCTGCGCCAGGATGTCCAGCTTACGCACCACGCGGGTCACGTCGTGGGAGTCGTAGCGGTCCTGGGCGGCAATAACCTCGTTCTGCGCGGCGGCGAGGGCGGCATCGCGCAGGCGCACGAAGTCGTTCCTCTTGCCCTTAACCTTCTCCATGTGTTGCTTGTATTCTTCGGGTAGCGCCTCGCTGATTTCGTCACGGCGGGTAATGGCGGAGCACATTTCCTTCACGCGAGCGTAGGTCTCGGGGTCGGTGGTTGCCTTCGCCTCCGCCTGCAGTGCTTCAAGGGCGGCGTCCTGCGCAATCTTGAGCAGTTCGGGTACGGCGGTTTCTTCTTCATGGTTGGCACGCACGCCAAGGACCCTCACGAGCATGGGCAGGGTCAGACCGGGTAGCACGAGGGTGAAGAAGAGCACGGAGAGCATCATGACGATAGCGTCCTGGCGGACCTGTTCGGTGCCGTTGACCACGGGGATGGACAGGGCAAGAATCAGGGTCACGAGGCCACGCATGCCGGACCAGGTCATGACAATAACTTCGGCGAATCTTTCGGGGGCGCCCTCGTGGATGGGGTTCTTGCGTCCGGCAAGCCAGACGATGGTGAACCAGATGAGGCGCACGAGAATGGCGACCAGGGCGACCATGGCGCCGTCAGCGAAGAGGCCCGCGATACGGGAGGGGTCGGCGGTGGCGATGATGCTACTTGCCTGCAGGCCGATAAGGCCGAAGGCAACACCGGTCATGAGCAGCTCAATAATCTGCCAGAAGGAGGTGGAGGAGAGACGTTCTTCCGCTTCAAGAGCGGCCATGTACTTGGTGCTGGTGAACTGGATAGCACCAATGACCACGGCAATAACGCCGGAGGCGTGCACGCTTTCAGCAGCCAGGTATGCGCCGAAGGGAATCACGAGGGTCACGGCGTTGCTGGTGACTACATCGTGGGCGCGCTGGCGAACGTAGCCGCCGAGCCAGCCGAAGACGTAACCAATAATGACCGCGAGGATCGAGCCGAGCACGAAGTCCTTGGCAACCGAGAGCGGGTCAATGTGGTGGCCGCTGGTCATGGAGTGGATTGCGGCGTGGAAGAGAACAATTGCGATAGCGTCGTTGAAGCTACCTTCGGTTTGCAGGGTGCCGATGAGTCGGCGGGGAATACCAACGGGCTCGGCGACTGCCTCCACTGCGACGGGGTCGGGCGGGGAAACTGCGGCACCCACGGCGAGAGCAACGGCGACAGTCATGCCGGGGACCCACCACATGGCTGCGCCGGCAATTGCCAGGGCGGAGACGGTGGTGAGTAGCACCGAGTAGAGCAGTACAGATTTCCAGCGACGGCGCAGGGTGCCCCAGGAGAATTTAATGCCGATGGCCCACAGCAGCGGCGGAAGGAAGATCGGCAGGATGATGTCGCTGTCGATGGTAAGGTCCGGTCGGTTGGGGATGAAGAGCGCGGCGGCGCCGAGCAGGGTCATCATGACCGGCCAGGGAAGGTTGAGTCGATCACCGACGCTGACCATGAACACGGTCGCGATCAGGATGATGACGATAACGGAGAGGTAAAGCATTGGCCCGGTGTTGTTCCTTTCGCGCGGCTAGGATTAGTCGGCTACGTCTTTCTACTCTACCGGAGTGGCGCATACCGCTTTCGGGATATGGGTGCTCTGAGGTGATTATCTCTACTTTCTTTGCCTTTGAGCCTCATGTGTTTTATGGAATATAGAGCTTTCCCCTGAATATCCATGCTTTTCAGTAGGTTACTCAGGGGAAAATTCTATATTTGGAATATAAAGTTTGAGGTAGTCACTACCCTAGCGGGCTACTTGGAGCCGCAACCGCCAGCACCACAGCCGCAACCACCCGCGGGAGCTTCCTCCACGACCGGTTCGGGCTCGTCGTGGCCGCCGCAGCAGCCACCCTTTTCTTCCTTCGGCTCGTCGTGGCCGCCACAGCAACCGCCGCCACCGTGGGAGTGGCCGTGAGCCTCAGCCGGAGCTTCAATGTATTATATACTGTAGATAAAACATCAAAGTACCCCAAGTATGTATTATATACTGTGCATAAACTATCAAAGTACCCAAATTATGCATTATATACTGTACATAAAATATCAAAGTACCCAAAGTAGGTATTATATACTGTACATAAAATATCAAAGTACCCAAAATATGTATTATATACTG
>CALGXU010000220.1 GCA_937935205.1 uncultured Rothia sp. | reverse complement strand
AATCGAAGCCTAACCGTACCGGCGTCTAGCCACGGTTATACGCCCAGAAGCCACATGTGTTTCGAAAAGCCACTAAAGAAGTTGCTTCTCGAAACACATGTGGCTTCTCGCGTAAGAACATAAAAATAGGGGAGAGGCCTGAACCTTCAGGACCTCTCCCCAAGCACCTATAAGGCACTAACGACTTAGTGCGGGTACTCGCCGTACTTCACCATCGGAACCGGGCGGCGCATACGACGAATCATCATCACACGGTTAAACGCGTACATGCCAGAACCGCGCTGAACCTCGCCGAACTTCGCAATCAGCTTCTTCTTCAGGCTGCGCCACAAAATGAAGTAGTCAACAACCCACAGAATCATCAGCGCATACATTGCGTACACGGAACCGTAATAAATCGGTGCACCAACGCTAGACGTACCCGACACACCCTGAGCAATCCAGCCACCAATAAGCAGAACCAGCAGCACAGCCAACATAAAATCGCCAAGGTTACGGCGCGCATCCACATAATCACGGATGTAACGGCGCTGCGTACCACGGTCCACGGCGGGCAGGTAACGCTGATCGCCACCCATCAACGCATCATTCTGACGCTCACGAGCCTTCGCCATCGCCTCACGTTCACGGGCCTTCGCCTCCTTACGGTCACTAACAACCAGAGGCTGACGACGAGCCGCCTGCTGCTCCTTACGCGAAGGAGTAGGACGGCCCTTCTTCGGGGTGAACTTCGGATTAACCGGAGCCTGAGGCTCCTTTACAACCTGCGGCTGAACAGCTTCCGCTTCAGCCTTCTCTTTCTTACGACCAAACACCCTCCCATCATACCCGAACGGCACACACCAAACCCGCTCCCACAAGCCCGCACCAGCAACTGAAACAACCCCAACCACCCGGCGGTGGCGGGTAAGGTGGGGGTAAGGTAGAAACATGACTACTGAATTCACCCACCACAGCGCCCTACGCGACGCCGTCACCAAAAACTTCGAAGCAACCCTGCAGACCCTCACCGAGCTCGTCGCCATCCCCTCCATCGCCTGGGAATCGCACGACCTCACCCAGGTAGACCGCAGC
>CALGXU010000219.1 GCA_937935205.1 uncultured Rothia sp. | reverse complement strand
TCGCCGAAGTCCAGCAGAATCCAACGACCCGAGGAACGACCCTCACGGCGAACCGGCTTCAGGTCAGCCTGCTCACGCAGAGCATCCTCAACCTCATCCGCAACAGCGTTCACGAGGCGCTCATTGTGGGCAGAAACCACCAGGAAGCCATCAATCAGACCCATCGCGTCGGATGCATCCACAGCGAACAGGTTCGTTCCCTGCTTCTCCTCCGCAGCGCGGGCGGCAATGCGCAGAGCCTCAATCGAGGACTGTGCAGCAGTCATATTTTCCTTCCTTGCCGGCAGAACACCCGCCGGCAGCACCCGCAACAGGGGTGCATTGTTCACGGCCTACTTAGGGCCAAAAATCATAATCAGACCAACAACGACCAGGGCGAGCAGCAGCACGATCCACAGCCACGCCAGGGAGGCCTTCTGCGCAGGCTGCAGAACCTCTTCAGCCTTCTCAACAGCGCTCTCAGAAGCAGACTCATCAGCTTCCTTCGAAGCCTCAGCGGAAGGCACCGGAGCAGACTTGGACTTAGCAACCTTGGACTCTGCATCCTTCGCGGCTTCCTCAGACTCCTCAGCTTCCTCGGTGACCTCTTCAACCAGGGCAGCGGACTCCTCGGGATCCTGACGATCCACCATGCGCTGCAGCAGCTCCTCCACCTCATCCGGGCTCAGAGCAACAGTCGGGTCGCCGTCCACCGAATCTACGGTATCCCCTGCGGAGGCGCTATCCAGCACGCTCAGGTCAAGACCCTGCGCGTTCACGGCGCTCACGCGGGTGGGCAACTCGTCAGCAGACTCTTCAACCTCAGCAACCTCAACGGTCTCTTCCTCAACGGAAGCGACCTCGGTCTGCTCAGCCTCAATGTCAGAGCTGTCCAGCTCCTCAACCTTCGGCTCATCGCGCACCAGGTACTGGTGCAGCTCGGGTTCCGGCTTCTCCTCCTTGACCACGGCAATGACCGGGATCGAAGAAGTCATCGGGTTATTCACCGCGGAGGGGCTGGTCGCATCCACACGGTTCTGCGCGATCTCTTCGGGGCGCAGAACACGCAGGCTACTGGTCAGAGGAGCAGGCTCGTGCAGCTTCTCCTCATCGTTCGCCTCAGTGTCGATCTTGCCTTGAGCCGCCAGTGCCGCAAAACGACGCTGAACAGCCAGAACCTGCGGGTCAATAGCGTCCGCATGAACCACGGAACCCATGTTCTCAACGGGCTTCGCGGGCTCACCGCGGCGGGCCGCACGCAGGTACTCGGCAACTTCTTCACGGTAGCGGGCAAGACGGCGCGGACCCATCACCTTAGTAGGCGGCGGCACCTCAATGCCGTCCTCGGTCACGTACGTCTCGTAGAGGTACGCTTCGTCCTCGCTATAGGGCTTCGAACCCGTAGCTTCACTCATGTGTTCCCTCATTATTCGTCGATTGGGGTGCCTGCCCAGACTCATCCTTCACGCGGGGCAAGCCGTCACGGTACGCCGTCAAGGCGTCCTTCTTGTACAGGCCGTACTTAGCAATGTACTGCACCACACCATCCGGCACCAGGTACCAGATGGGGGCATCTTCAGCTGCGCGGCGACGAATATCGGTCGAAGAAATCGCCATCGCAGGAATCTTCAGGGTCGTAATATGACGACCCTCAGCCAGCGGCGGATCCAGCTCATGATCGGGGCGGGTCACGCCCACAAAAGTCGCCAAATCCCACAGCTTATGGGCATTACGCCAGGTCATAATCTGACTGATCGCGTCCGCACCAGTAATGAAGAACAGGTCAGCATCGGGGCGCAGGCTGCGCAGCTCGTTAAGCGTATCAAAGGTGTACGTGGCGCCGCCACGGTCAATATCAATACGGCTCACCGTAAAACGCGGGTTCGACGCGGTCGCAATCACCGTCATCAGGTAGCGATGCTCAGCGTCACTCACGTGCCGCTCCCCCACCTTCTGCCAGGGCTGACCGGTCGGAACGAACACGACCTCGTCCAGATCGAACACGGCGGCAACTTCACTAGCTGCCACCAGGTGTCCGTGGTGAATCGGGTCGAAGGTTCCACCCATCACGCCCAGACGCACCCGACCGGGAGTGCGCGGGGGAATCGACTCGGTGCTCGGAGCACCAAAATCAAGGTGAACAGGCTGGTCAGTCACAAATGCCGTCCTTGCTGGGGACAGAGACCGCACCACAGCAGCTAAAAAGCCACTACAGGCGCGGATGCGGGCAGGTACACAGAAGGTACGCAACACCGAAAAAGGTGCCCGCGTACATTCCCCTCTATGCTACCTGCTTACGGTCAAAAAAACCGAAATGACGGGGGTGAGCTAAGCCGCCAG
>CALGXU010000218.1 GCA_937935205.1 uncultured Rothia sp. | reverse complement strand
GGGGAGAAGTGAAAATCCAGTGCACCTGAGCGCGCTCAATGTAGCACTCGTGATCGGTGCCCGGGTCAACCACAATCAGGTCCAGCGCCTCATTGTTAAGGAAGTCGATGAAGACCTTCATCGCCGGTTCGCGCAGAATCAGCTCGTCACCCTCGGATTCCTGACGCACGTAGCTCTTACCAATGTGCTCGGAGGAGGAGAACACGCACAGCGCCTGCATGCCGGTCTCGGGCATGCGAATGACCTGGTGGGTCAGCACCGAGTCGGGGCCCATCGGGTCGGTCTCGGAGGGAATGAGCAGGGAGCCGGTAGCGTCGAGCAGAACGTCACCACCGAGCATCGTACGAACCACGTTGATGAGGGTTCGCTCCTGCACATCGTTACGGAAGGTTTCCAGGGCGGCGACCAGGTACGGGTTCGGAATCTCATGCTCACTCGAAGACAGCGCCGCAGCAGCAGAGTGGCGGGCACGGCCCTCCATACGCTCACGAGCCCACTGAGGGATACGCGAAGCATCACGAGGGAACTCAGCCAGGTGCTCACGCACGTCGGTTGCGGTCAGGGTGCCTTCATTCTTCCAGCTGGCCGGCTCATCATCACGGTTATAGGAGGCACCCACGCTGAACTGCGGGTTGGGCCAGCCGGTTGCCGCCACCACGATGGAGGCGGTAAACCAAGTGCCGCGGTTACCGTCGTAGGCGGCGCGCTGTAGCTTGCGGACCTCTGCAATAATGGGCGAGCCGTCCTTGAGCGGGCCGATGGTGCCGATGAACTCTTCGCCGTCGCGGAATTCACGCACACGCACAAAAATCTGACCTGCCAGAGGCTTGACGTCCAGCACCATTTCGCTCCAGCCGGGGTCAACACTAACGACATCCAGCAGCCAGCTTCCAATGTTGTTCAGCGCATCCTGGATGCGCGCGGCACGGCTACTCGTCTCGGCAAGGCGGGGTTCAGTCATAGTTCATACATCCTTGAGTGTGAATACGGCGCGGCTGGAGGCATCCGTGTTCGGTCGTAGTGTCGGCTTACAGGGTGCCGGAAGAAGCCGTCCCTTCGATTCTAACGAACACAGGCACTCAAAGCAGATAGTTTACGCCGAAAGATATATGCTCTATCTCTCCCTCTGAGCTCTTGGACACGGCTCAATCAGGCACCTTAAAGCCCAATACGCCTAAAGCACACACTAAAACCGGGGATACACGGCATAGTGAACGCTAAAAGGTTGATAATCTTGAAGCATGACGAATTCTCTGCAGGACCTTATCGACGCATCGATCTTTATCTCCACCGAGTACCAGGCTCGACTCGCTGAGCTCGTGGGTACCTCCGAGTGGAACGTGGATTTCACCTCCCAGTCTCTGGATTTTGAGACCACTCCCCCGCTCTCGCTCAAGCCGCACCTGCTGGGCACTGAATCTGAGAACCGCGGTACTTGGATTTGGTCTTGGCAGCAGCTGGGCTACTTCCCCGACTCCGTTGTTTCTGCCGCTATTCAGGCGCGCGAGACCGGTGAGCGTGACGGCCTGACCGAGCTGACCACCGACGAACTGCCCCTCTCCGAGTCCCTGGCACGCCGCCTGACCCTGGCGACCAAGACCGTCAGCGGCCTGTACGCACACTACCCGCTGCCCGCCGGCGCTGGCGTGCGTGCATGGACCCTGCTGGAGGGTGCCGAGCTGACCCTCGAGGCCCCGACCTACAAGGGTATCGGTCGCGTGATTGCGAAGACCCTGCAGAGCGAAGAGATCCACAACCAGGTTCTGGCGGTGGACTCCTACGCTCAGCAGCGCGGCTTCCACATTGCCTGGGACACCGAGGCAACCGCAGTGCTGACCGCAACCGACGGTGCCCTGCGCCTGTGGTTCGACGAGGGCCGCATCAGCGGCATCGAGCAGGCCGAGCCTCAGGTTGGCCCCGAGGTTCTGGAGCAGTGCGCAGCTGCTGCCGCACAGCGTCGCGAATCCCTCGCGGCACTGCGCGCCGAGATTGAGCGCGTGGCAGCCGCTGAGGCAGCCGCTCAGAACGCACAGCGCGAGCAGGAGGCGGCAGAACGCGCCGCCGCACGTGCCGAAGCTGAGGCTGAGCGCGCCGTCGAAATTGCCGAGCACGCACCGGTCGCAGAGACCGAGGTTGCCGGCGTTGAGAGCACCGAGAACCTCTACCCCGCCGATGAGGCTCCCTTCGATCAGGACCCGGCAGAGCACGCAGAGCCCGGTCTGGTCACCGTGGAGACCCTGCCCGGCGAGTACGAGGCAGAAGAGACCGAGCAGGCTCGCGTCTACACCGACGAGTCCATCGGCGCCGAGCAGCATGCTGACGAGTACGAGACCGTTGAGGCTTCCGTCGAGTACGCTGAGGAGCCGGTCGCTGCTGAGCAGCCCGTCGAGGTTGAGCAGCAGGCAGCAGCGTACGAGGAGCAGCATGTGGAGCCCATCCGCAACGCTGGTGCAGCTCCCGATCTGCAGGCAGAGCACGAAGAGGCAGCCCGCCGCGAGCAGGAAGAAGCTGCACGCCGCGAGGCAGAGCAGCCCAAGAAGAAGGGCTTCTTCTCCCGCTTCTTCGGCCTCTAAACCGAATACACAACACTCCGTCAGGCGCGGTATCCTCGTGGTACCGCGCCTGTCGGCGTCCGAGGCGCCGCTATCGCAGCCGCCGCGAGATAGCAGTACGTGGATTCAATTCCGGCCCCAACCCGACGAATAACGCTCAAAGAACATGCCCAGAAGAAAGTAGCTCAAGAAGAAACCATGTCAGAGACGCAGAAACACGCCACCCGTAACGGGTTTATCACCATCATCGGTACCTACCTCATCTGGGGTCTGCTTCCCCTCTACTTCGTGGTCATGGCTCCGGCCGGGCCGATTGAAATCGTCGTGGCCCGAGTGGTCTTCTCCCTCATCTTCTGCGCCCTGCTGCTACCTCTTGTTCGGGCAACCGCCGACTTCCGCCGCGCTCTCAAAGATCGCCGTATCATGCTGGTGCTGACGGCGGCATCGTTCCTCATCGGCGCGAACTGGCTTATCTACGTGATGGCAACGACCACCGGCCACACGATTGATGTGTCGCTGGGATATTTCATCAATCCGCTGGTTTCGGTGGTGCTGGGCGTGATTTTTCTGCAGGAGCGGCTGCGCCCCGCGCAGTGGGTCTCGGTGGCGATTTCCTGTATCGCTGTGCTGATGATGAGCCTTATCTACGGGCAGGTGCCGTGGACCGGCCTGGGCGTGGCCTTTACTTTCGGTATTTACGGTCTGCTTAAGGCCCGTATCGCCCACGAGGTGAGCCCCATCGTCTCGCTGTCCCTCGAGACGCTAATCTTGGCTCCCTTCGGCGTTATTGCGCTCTTCGTCCTCAACGCGCAGGGTCAGATGACCCTCTTCAGCGAGGGTGCCGGGCACTTCTGGCTCCTGGCTTCCACCGGCGTGGTCACCGTTGTGCCGCTCATGCTCTTTGCGGCGGCGACCAAGGCCCTGCCGCTCTCGGTCATTGGCATGGTGCAGTACCTGGGCCCGACCATCCAGTTCATTCTGGCTATCACCGTTCTGCACGAGCAGATGAGCCCCGACAAGCTGCTGGGTCTGAGCCTCATCTGGATTGCACTCATCATTTTCACCGTGGATGCGCTACGCGCCTCCCGCTCCTACCGCGCCTCCGCGCTGTCCGACCCGGAAACCGGTATGATCCCGCTGGTACAAGCTGAAGACGTGCAGAGCATCAACGTTCAGAGTGAAGATCTTCAGATTGCCCTAGAGGAAGAATCTCAGCCTAAGAGCAAGTAGCTCTCCCCCAACCCGCATACAACAAAGTGATGCCCCGCAGACGTTAGCCTGCGGGGCATCACTTTATATCGCATTCACACGCTAAAGCTCAGAGCCCTGAGCCTCAGCAGCATCATCGAGAGCATCCAG
>CALGXU010000217.1 GCA_937935205.1 uncultured Rothia sp. | reverse complement strand
TAGCCATTCGCGCTACAGAACAGGGCGGACTCCCCTTCCGCGGATGCGCCCACCGAATGCAGAAAATCGCTGAGCTGCTCATCCGGTTCGCCGTGCTCCCAGGTATGTTCATCCGGGATGTGCCCGGTCAGCAGGTAGTGCAGGGTCAGCGGCGCGCCCAGGGTGGTGAGGGATTCGACCACGAGCTCATCGGCGGGTTCGGCGTAGCGCATCAGCTGGGCGGTGCAGCAGCGGATGTACTCGCGGCACGCCGCCTCAAGCTCCTGCGCGCTGAGGGCGGGATTGAAGAGCGGTGCGGTAGCTACGGGGGTGGTTGCGTCTGCGGTATCAGCAGATTTTTTGGCTGCTAATCCAGCATCCTCTTGGTTTGCAGACTCCAGTGCCTCGTCCAGGTACACCGGGTTCAGGCAGGAGGCGAGGAACCCCGGCAACCGCGCCGCGTTATACGGGCTCGGCGAAGGCTCCTGCCCCAGCGACAGAATATGCGCCACCCTCTCACGCACCAGGGCGTGCCGGTCTAGCGTCCTGCCGGGCATACGGATCTGCAGTTCCTCCTGCACAAAATCCTGCGGCACATCTTCGGGCACATGCTCTTCCGGCGCTGTTTCTCTCAGTTTCTTCTCACTCATAATCTTCTTCTCCTCTCGTGAGTGACTCAATCTCGTGAACACTTCTTCGTTGCCATCTCGGCGTTCAAAGCTTCGGCACGCTATTTCAGCTGCCCCTGCTGCCTCAAAAAGAGCGCCACGTCCAGGTGCTCCCGGCTCGGGTAGGCGGCACCCTCCAAATCGGCGAGGGTCCAGGCAATACGCAGCACCCGGTCATAACCGCGAGCCGTCAGCGTGCCCCGATCCACGGCGGCGTTCAGCTCGCCGGTGAGATTCGCATCCAGACGCAGCGGACCGCGCAGAATCTTGCCGTTCATCTCCGCATTCGTCTTCAACCCGTACGGCTCCAGGCGCTCCTTCTGAGCCTGCCGTGCTGCCATGACGCGCTCACGAATCTGCGCCGAACTCTCATTCACCTGGCCGCCCGCAAGCTCCGTGGAAGACACCTTCGGAACCGTCACATTCACGTCAATGCGGTCCACCAACGGGCCGGACAGCCGCCCAAAATAGGCGCGACGCTCACGCGGGGCACACGTGCACTCCGTACCGGTTCCCACGTTCATGCCGCAGGGGCATGGGTTCGCCGCCAGAATCAGCTGAAAACGCGCCGGGTACGTCGCCGACGCGCTCGAACGGTCCAGGGTCACGGTCCCCGACTCCAGGGGCTGACGGAGAGAATCGAGCACCGTGCGTTTGAACTCGGGTGCCTCGTCGAGAAAGAGCACGCCGCGGTGCGCTTTAGACACACAGCCCGGACGGGGAATGCCACTGCCTCCACCCAAAATCGCCGGCGCGGAGGCGCTATGATGCGGCGCCTCAAAGGGCGGCTGACGCACCAGCTCGCTCAGGTGCTCCCCCGCCGAGCAGAGGGAACGAATCGCGGTCACCTCCATCGCGGCATCGTTGTCGAGGGTCGGCAGGATGCTCGGCAGGCGCTCCGCCAGCATGGTTTTACCC
>CALGXU010000216.1 GCA_937935205.1 uncultured Rothia sp. | reverse complement strand
GCGGGGCGGGCCAATTGGGCGGCGGGTTGAAGACGAGTGCCATAAGAAAGCAGCCTTTCTGGTGCTGAAAACACCCCGGAAGAGCGGTCATCAGCGACTATGTATATGACGTGTATTATCGCTTCAAATTATGGCACAGCTTTATGGGTCAAAAGCCTTGCCTGGTCGTTTTTGAGAGGATTCACGGTATACTCTTCACTTTCGTAACATTCTGCGTTAATCCGCGGTTCAAGATTGGGGTTTGAGCTTAGGTTGAGGGTTTTGCGCGCGGTGCGCGATGCAACCGGAGCGGCAGGAACCCCCGCTCGCGTGACACCTCGTGCCGGTATCCGCCCGAGCTGCCCGGCTAGGATTAAGGTATGAACACAACGCCGCCCCCCGCATCCCCGCAAGCACCGTTCGGCCCCGCAGCCTCGGGCCGCTCCTCCCGTACCGACGGCCTGGCCTACCATCGTCTTTCGCACGCCGACCCGGAGACCCGCTGGTACTCGCCCCTGCTGGAGGGCCTGCTCGGCGTCGTCGTCTTCATTGGCCTGTCCCTCATGCTGTCGCTCCTCATGGCCGCGGCTGCTATGGGTTCGGGTCTTTCCCTGCGCGAGATTACCGAGAACCGCTCCCTTGTTATGGAGCACCCGGCGCTGTTCGCCCTGACCTTCCTCTCGCTCATCGCCATTGTGCCTTCGCTCTTTCTGGCGCGCCTGGTGGTGGGCCCGAAGCCCTGGGGCCTGATTCACTCTGTGGCGGGCCGCCTGCGCCGCTCGCTCCTGTTGCCGTACCTGGGCCTGGGCTTCGTGATTTACGGTATCTACTACGCAGTGATGGTGGCGGTGAGCGGTGCGTCCCTGCCCGATTATCGTTATTCGCAACCATCACAGGTTGAATTTTGGGTTATTGTGGTGCTAATCCTGCTTCTGGTGCCCGTGCAGTGCTACGCGGAGGAGCTCGCCTACCGCGGGTTCATGATGCAGACGCTGGGCCGCTGGATTCGCACCCCCTGGCTGCCGATTGTGCTGCCGGCGGCGCTCTTCATGTTCTCCCACACTTACGATGCGTGGGGCCTGGGCTTCGTGTTTGCGATGGGTGTGTACGCCGGGTTCCTGTGCTGGTACACCGGCGGCCTGGAGGCCTCCATCAGCCTGCACGTGGCCAATAACGTGACCCTGCTGTTGCTCTCCCTTGTGGCGGG
>CALGXU010000215.1 GCA_937935205.1 uncultured Rothia sp. | reverse complement strand
TTCAGCATGAGGAGGACCGCGAGTTCTACGCTCTGGATCGTCTGTGGGCTGAGGCTCCGCGTATTGAGCTGGGCGTTGAGAACGAGGCTCCCTTCGATATCGAGGGTGAGACTGAGGAAGATGCTGCACGCATCATTCCCGCTCAGGATGAGGCGTAGGCTTCCGCTTGATTTTTAGCTGATGAGGGGTGGGCCCTGTTGGCACTGTATGGTGCCGCGGGGTCCGCCCCTTTTCTGTGTGTTTATTCTGCGTATTTCGAGGGTGTTTCTGCCCGCCTGGTTGCCCCTTCTGCTTGCCCGGTTGCCCCTTCTGCTTGCCCGGTTGCCTCGGAACTTTTTTAGATTTTTGTGTGCGCTGGTTTGCATCGTTGTCCGTGGTGTGTGTAATATATTCATGTTGCCTCGTTGAGGTCACTAACAGAATATGGGGATATGGCGCAGCTGGTAGCGCACCTGCATGGCATGCAGGGGGTCAGGGGTTCGAGTCCCCTTATCTCCACGTTTTCCTCGGTTGAGGAGCTTTTCGCCCGGTTCTTGTGAATCGGGCGATTTTGCTATCTGCCGATAACTCTCGATAGCCGACAACGCAGTTCATAGTTGAGGAGAAGCGCATGGGAGCGCACGCACATCACGGCCACCACGGGCATCACCATGGGCACGACCATTCGCATGCCCCGAGCCCGGAGGAGGCCGCCTCGATGCGTCCGCGCCTGCTGATTGCGTTCAGCTTGGCGGTCGTTATTGTGCTGGCGCAGGCGATTGGTTCGTTGGTCACGGGAAGTCTTGCGCTGCTGACTGATACGGCGCACGCCCTGGCGGATGCCTCGGGCCTGCTGGTGGCGCTCGCTGCGGCTTCGCTGATGACGCGCCCGGCAACGTCCCGCCGCACGTGGGGTTTCCGCCGTATTGAGGTGCTTGCCGCCCTCGGCCAGTCGGTGCTGCTGCTGGCTGTGGGTATCTACACGGCGGTGGAGGGCGTGCATCGCCTGTTCGCCCCGCCGGAGGTGCCCGGCACCGAACTGCTAATCTTTGGTGTGGTTGGCCTGGTGGCGAACGCTATTGGTATTGCGGTGCTGGCTACGGCGAGGAATGCGAACTTCAATATGCGTGCCGCGTTCCTGGAGGTGCTCAATGACGCCCTGGGTTCGCTGGGCGTGATTGTGGCGGCTATCGTGATTTGGCTTACCGGCTTCTACCAGGCGGACGCCCTTGCCGGTCTGCTGATTGCGGCGCTGATTGTGCCGCGTGCGGCGCGTCTGATGAAGCAGACTACGGCGGTGCTCATGGAGTTCACCCCGGACGGCCTGGACCTGGATGCGATGCGCGAGCATATCTTGAGTGTTGACGGTGTGGTGGAGGTGCACGACGTACACGCTTCGATGGTGGCGACGGGCCTGCCGGTTGTGACCGCGCACGTGGTGGTTGCCGATTCGTGCTTCCATGACGGGTCTGCGGTGGTGATTCTGGACCGTATCCGTTCGTGCGTGGCGAGCCATTTTGAGGTGTCGGTGGAGCACTCGACCTTCCAGCTGGAGACCGCCGAGCTGGGCGGTCGCGAGCCGGATTCGGTTCGCCACCCGTAAGCCACCTGAAAACCTTGCGTGTGTGATCTCTGCGAGCCAGAAATAGCGGGGGAGAGGCGACCGTGATATTTGGTGGCTTCAACACGCAAAAGATACACTCTTTAGGGAGCAAAAGGCGCTCCTCACCCACACACTTTGACAGGCTCGCTGGCAGACTCTTTAGATTGGTAGCCGCGGCAGCCTGCAACGATGAGCGCCTCAGCCTAGCTGAAACGGAACAGTCTGAAACTGAACAGTGGGCGGGCGCATCCTGAAATTTTTGACGAGAACAACCACGATTAGCAGCAGATACGGAACACTATGCATTCACCTATTGCCACTTACCTGACCGAGACCCTCGAGTCGGTCGCTTCTGATACCTCCGGTGAGTTGGCAAACTACATTCCGGAACTTGCCGCCGTGGACCCGGACAAGCTTGCCGCGTCCATCGCCATGGTTGATGGTGAGCAGTACGCCGCCGGTGACTCCGATGTGGAATTCACGATCCAGTCGATTTCTAAGCCGTTCGTGTACGCCCTGGCGCTCGCGGACCGCGGCTATGATGACGTGCTTGCGAAGGTGGGCGTGGAGCCTTCCGGTGAGCCGTTCAACGAGCTGTCCCTGGAGGACGGCTCCGGTAAACCGCTGAACCCGATGATTAACGCCGGCGCGATTACCACCCATTCGCTGGTGGGTCCTCCCGGTGCGACTCAGGGCGAGCGCATGGAGCGCGTCATCTCCGGTCTGTCTGCGTTTGCGGGCCGCCGCCTGTCGGTGAACGAGCGCGTGTACGAGTCTGAGCTGGAGCACGCGCACCGCAACTACGCGATTGCGCACATGCTGCGCGGCCACGGCATCCTGACCGGTGACCCGACCGTGGCGGTGCAGGGTTACACCCGCCAGTGCTCGCTGATGGTGACGGTCAAGGATTTGGCGTTGATGGCGGCAACTTTGGCGAACTATGGTGTGCATCCGGTGACGGGTGAGCAGGTGGTTCCTAAGACGGTGGTGCGTCAGGTGCTGAGCGTCATGTTCACGTGCGGTATGTATAACGCGGCGGGCGACTGGGCGACCCAGGTGGGTGTTCCGGCGAAGAGCGGCGTGGGTGGCGGCATTATTGGTGCGGTGCCCGGTCAGCTGGGTGTGGCGACGTTCTCGCCGCGTCTGGACGGTCACGGTAACAGTGTGCGCGGTGTGGAGCTGTTCGAGCAGTTCTCTGATGACATGGGCATGCACGTGATGAACGTTCCGACGGTGGCTCGTTCGGCGTTGCGCGCGAACTACCAGATCGGTTCGGGGGATGAGTCTATGCGCCTGATTCAGTTGCAGGGCCGCATCCGTTTTGCGGGTGTGGAGCGTGTGATCCGTGAGATTGTGGAATCCCCGATGGAGGGTTCGAAGGTCGCCCTAGA
>CALGXU010000214.1 GCA_937935205.1 uncultured Rothia sp. | reverse complement strand
GCTGACCTGCTTGGACGGTGCCCGCGCGATTCACCCGACCCCCGCGATTTGCGGTGCCCCCACTGAGAAGGCGCTGGAACTGATTCGCCAGCTGGAGTCTTTCGATCGCCGCTACTTTGGCGGTCTGGTCGGCTACATGGATGCCGAGGGTAACGGCGAGTGGGCGCTGGTGCTACGTTGCGCCCAGGTGAGCCCGGATGAGGCGGTACTGTACGCTGGCGCGGGTATTGTGGCTGAGTCCGACCCCGAGCTGGAGCACACGGAGACCGGTACGAAGCTCGGCAGCTTCGGCCGCGCACTGGGCGTGGATACCCTGGGCAAAGATACCCCTTAGGTTCTTTCTCGAACGCCTTGACGAGGCGGAATAAAACGACAGAATAAAACAGCAGAATAAAACGACTGAACGCGCTCGCTGGCATAGCGGGCGCGTTCAGTCGTTGTTGTTATGGGGGCGTGGCTAATCGGTGAGTAGGCGCTTGAGCTCCAGGGGAGTAGCCACCGGCAGAAGCTGAGCCTCAACCTGTACGGGCTCACCTTCGGCGGGGTTCTCAACCGCCAGGGCGATGAGCATCTTCTGTGCGTGCTCGGGGTTCTCAGCGTCGGGTAGCGCCACGGGTACCCACTGCAGGCTAAAGCTACGTTCAACGCTCTCGCCGCCCTGAGGCATGGGTGCGCTAAAGGTCGCACGCGCGATCAAACTGTCCTGAGTCAGTACACGCAGGGCGGTCGGGTCGGGGGTGTGCGAAGTACCCCCGCTCAGAGCCTCATCGTCGGCAATCTCGCCCAGTGGTTCCTCGGTCATGGCGAGTTCGAGGGCGTCCAGCAGCTGCTCGCTAAACTGCACCCGAACCAGGGAGGGCACCACGCTCAGACCGTGACCGGTCGCCTTAAGCACCGCCTCCTTAGCGGTCCACAGAGCCACCGAGAGCAGATGTAACACGGGGGCGGGGCGCTCCTGCGCCACCCGCTCATAGAACGTACGTTCTTCATTGGAGAGCGCCAGGCGCGCAAAACCGGAGAATAGGCGCGCATCCAGAGTCTCAACATCCACGCCGAGCACCGCCGAAGGGTTGCGGCTAAAAGCACCCACGACCAGCGGGTTCACCTGCGACATATTAAAATTCACGCCCGCAATACGCGGCTTACCGTGCTTCTTGCCGCTGGTGCACAGGGTGCAGGAACGATCCACCTCAATCTCAGAAGCGGCGCTGGAAGGCACATCCAGGCGAGCCGCCGCCATGGCACGCATGAGCGCCTGAGTGCTCAGGTAGCTGACCGCCGCCGTGGAGGTCGGCAACTGCGCCGCATGCTGCTGCTCGGCAAGACCCAGGTAGCTCAACCAGCTAAAACGCAGGGAACCGTACATCGTGCGGGTGGGAAGAGCGAAAATCTGCACGCGCTCGCTCGGGCGGGCGGTAGGGCGCTCCGGGCGCTGTGCGCTGGGTGTTTCGGGGGCAGAATAGCTCATAGGTTTAGTGTACCCGCCCCGCATTAGGGCAATTGGCGTTGCGAGGCTGCTTGAGGTTGTCCACAGGCGTGACTGCGCGCTACGCACCCTTGCCGCCGGTGCGGTAAAGTCATCACAGACATCATTACGGACTGCCGCCCGCTAGAGGGGCGGCGCAGAAAGAAGGTACCGTGAACAGCACGCAAGAGATTATCGCCGCCGCAGACGGCTCGGCGCTGGGCAACCCCGGACCGGCGGGCTGGGCATGGTATATCGACGACGACCACTGGGCGAGTGGCGGCTGGGCGCACGGCACCAACAACATGGGTGAGCTCAAGGCGGTCCTGGACCTGTTCGAGGCGACCGCATCCCGCCCGGAGGCGAAGCTGCGCGTGTACTGCGATAGCCAGTACGTCATTAACTCACTGACCAAGTGGATGCCCGGCTGGAAGAAGAAGGGCTGGAAGAAATCTAACGGCAAGCCCGTGCTCAATCGTGACCTGATGGAAGCCCTGGATCAGGCGCTGACCGGCCGCGATTACGAGTTTATTTGGGTGAAGGGCCACGCGGGTCACGAGCTCAACGAGAAGGCGGATTCCCTGGCGAATGGTGCTGCGCGCGCCTATCAGGAGGGCCGCGAACCCGCGTACGGCCCCGGCTTCGGCTCGCTTGCCTCCGGTCGAGAGGACGCCACAGCGCGGGTTGAAGCGGCTTCTGAAGCTACCGCCACGACCATGGCTTCCGAGGGCGAGCCTGCCGCCTCCGCG
>CALGXU010000213.1 GCA_937935205.1 uncultured Rothia sp. | reverse complement strand
CCAAACCACCGGTGGACTTAATGCCGCCGCTCATGGTCAGAATGACGTCCGGGTTAAGCTTCACCAGCGCCTCACTGGTCGCCGGAATAATATTCGTAGCGTTCTGCTCAGACGCCACATCCTTACCGCCAATAGCCTGAATTAGATCATCAGCGCCCGAACCCTTACCGAGCACAAAGAACACGCCAGCGGTACCGCGCACGTACAGGAACGCGAACGAAACCTGCTGCTCACCCTTCGGGGCAACGTCCTTGAGCACCTGCAGGGCATAATCCAGGTCCTTCTGCACGCGGGCAGCAACCTGCTCGCCCGCCTCCGGAACACCCAGCGCCTGCGCAACAGCCTTGAGCTGCGGAATGATCTTATCCATACGACGCTCATGATCGAATGCCACGACGGTCACACCCGCTGCGCGCAACTGATCCACAATCTCAATCGGGCCGTTGCTCTTATCCCACAGCACCAGGTCCGGGGAGGTCGCCAGAATCGCCTCAGCGTTCAGGTCGTGACCGTTCTGCGTCACCAGCGGCAGATGAGCCAGCGACTGCTCGGTTGAGGAGGTGACACGACCGACCAGGCGGCTGCCCAGACCCAGCGCAATCATCTGCTGAGCCAAAGTGCCGTACAGATCCAGCGCCAGCACACGGTCAGCGGACTTAACGGTCACCTCAGTGCCGTTGAAATCCTTGAACGTCACCGGGAAAGCCGGAGTGGGGGTGTCGACCATCGGCTGAATTTCGGGGGTGTCCGCAGCGCTATTGGGGCCGCGCAGAGCCTTCTGATCAGGGGCAATAGAAGAACGCAGCTGATCCGCCAGGTTCTCCAAAGCGGTGCGGGTGCTCTGCTCATCCACCACAGCCTGCGAAGTGCTCGAAGAAGTAGCCGGGTTCTGAGTACCCACACCGCAAGAGCTCAGCAGAAACGCAGAAGTGATGGAGAACGCCGCATACTTCATTGCATCGCGGCGGTTCAGGGCAGAAGAGGAAAGGGAAGAAAACATCGTAGTCTCGCAGAAAAAAGGGGGAGCTAGAAAAACTGGGGTAGGCGCCGGGGTAAAACCTGGCACCTGAAGCGGGGGTGCAGTAAAAATCTGCACCCCCGCACGGACCGTGTCGGCTCACCGGTGAACCTCATAGTTGAGTCTCACGGGCGAACTAACAGTGTGGGCATCCTCGTGAGGTGCCGTTATGCCTTCTTGCGGCGGCGAGTATACACGACGGTACCCGCACCGGCTGCAACAGCGATGAAACCTGCAACCAGGGTGCCCTCAACACCGGAGGCACCGGTGGACGCCAGAGGCTTGCCGGTGACCGGGTCGCAACCCTCACCCTCGTAGACGGTCTCGGTCACGGTCTTGGTGGTGGTCTTCGCGCCGTTGATCGCCGCGGAGAAGCTCAGCGGAGCCATATCCTTACCGGCCTCGTAGAAGCCAGCGAACGCCTTCGCGCCCTCAGCGGTCAGGGTGGTTGCCGCACCGTTGACGCTCACAGCGTCAGCGGAGCTCTGCAGACCCGAAAGATCCACCTTCAGCAGCGCCACCTCACCGTAGTTAGTTGCCTTGCCGGAGGGATCATTGCTGGTCATGGTCGCGTAGAGAGTGCCGGAATTGCCGTTAATCTCAAGGCGCGGGTTCGCAATGGTGGTGTCCAGAACACCGTGGTGACCGGTGAAACGAACCGAACCGCTGAAGGAGATGGAACCCTTACCACCCTTGAAGGTGCCGGTGCCGTTAGACCAGTTGAACGCATCCGAAGAGTAGGAGGTGCCGTTCAGCTCCCAGCTACCGTTCGCGATGCCGCCGCGCACGTAGTTGCGGAAGGAATCACGCACGCCCCAGCCAAGGTTTGCGCTCTTAATGGTGCCGTCGGATGCGCCCTGCTCCTGCACCTCGCGGGTGCGGGTGACGGGTACGCAGACCGGCTGTGCCGGGTTGTTGCTGACAGAACCGTTCGAGGAGGAACCGCCGTTAGAAACGCTGCCGGAGGTGCCTGCCGAACCGTTAGAACCGGAGCCGTTAGCGCCGGAGTTACCGGAGGAGTTCGAGGAGTTGTTATCGGAAGAGCCGTTCTCAGAACCCTTGTTATCGGAGGACTTGTTCTCAGAGACGCGGGGAACCTCAACGGTGTTCTCCGCGGTCTGCTCGCTGAGCTTTACGGAGAAGCTCAGCGGTGCCATGGCGTTGTCGGCACCGCGGTACTGGCCCGCGAAGAGCACGTCGGAACCTTCAGCGGTGAGCGCGACTGCTGCGTTCTGCGCCGAGAAGACGCCGTCCTTCACGCTCGCGCCGGAGAGGTCCACCTCAGCGAATACCAGACCGGTCTTGGAAACGGACTTGCCGTCGAGGGTCAGCGCGTCCACGTCAGCGACCAGGGTGCCCTTGCCGTTGACGACGACCAGGCGCATGTTCTTGATGGTGCTCTTGAGCTGACCGTTGTGGCCGGTGAACTCTGCGGTGCCCGCGAAGTTGATCTGACCGGTCTTGGTCTCGGGGTTGTACACGCCGGATGCCTGAGTGTACTTGAAGCCGCCAGCTGCAGTCTTCTCCATGCCCTCAACGTTTACGGAGCCGTGCGCGAAGCTGGTCAGGTACTTCAGGAAGGACTCGCGAATATCCCAGCTGAGGGTGCCGGACTCGACAACGTTGCCGGTGACCTTTTCTTCACGCTTGGGCTCGGTGGTTGCGGCGGGGGAGGAGGGTGCCGCGGAGGTGGGTGCCGCGCTCGGTGCTGCAGAAGTGGGCTCTGCAGGCTTGGGTGCCTCGCTGGTCGGCGCGGAGGAAGGCTCGCTGCTGGGCTCAGCGGTCGGCTTTGCGGTCGGCTCGTTGCTGGGCTCAGGGCTCGGCGCGGGTGCTTCCTTGGTCACGATGGTTGCGGAGAAGCCGAGTGCATCCAGCTCCTGACCTGCCTTGTAGAAGCCCGCGAAGGCGCCGGTTGCCTCTTCGGAAAGCTTGACGCGGGTGCCGTTTTCCTCGTCAACGCTGGGCAGGGTGATGGTGTTACCCTCAACCTTCAGGCCGGAGGCGTTGAAAGTGCCGATGGTCATGTTCTTGGTTTCGACCAGGTCGTTCGGGGTGGTGTTGCCGTTGTAGGGGCGCGACTGAACGTTGGCGCGCACGGTGCCCACGCCGTCCTTAATGGTGACGGAGAGGTCGGAGATGATGACTTCCAGCAGACCGTGGTGTGCGGTGTAGTGAATCGAGGCGCCGGTGAAGGTGACCGAGTATTCGCCGTTGGCTACGGTGCCTTCGGCGGAGGTGAAGTGGTAGGAGCCGTCTTCGTTGGTGGTGACGCCGGTCAGTTCCTGGGAGCCCTGGGAGAAGACGCCGTTGATGTAGGAGCGGAAGGACTTCTTCAGGCCCCAGTTGACGGTGACGTCCTGCAGGCTCTGCTCTGAGGCTGCGGTTACCTCACCGGCGCTGATGTGGGAGTTGGTTTCAGCTGCGAAGGCCGCGGGTACGCCGGCGACGCCGCTGAGGCCGATGGTTGCTGAAGCCAAGAACGCCCAAGTGCGCTTGGTGAGAGAGGGGGTAGACATTCGGTGTCTCCTTGAATTTTGTGATTGTGGTGTTCGTATCAAGTCTAGCCCTATTAGCCTATGTTTGTGTAACTTAATGCCTAGGGTGACTTGTGCATGAGGTATACCTTAGCAAAAGTTTTTGAAAACTATTGCCAAAAACGGTTTTTGGTGACAATATGTCATTGTCAGGTTTTAGTGACATTGTGTCATTAAAACATTTATTGTTCACCCACAAGCCACTTTAGGAACTCACCATGACTATTACCGCCCCCGAAACCACCCTGGAACGCTTCTCCGCACGCCTGAAGGAAAGCACCAAGCACGTCCACGACAACGCCGAACACTCCACCTTCATGGAAGACCTCATGGGCGGCTCCCTCAACACCGAGGCATACCTGCGCCTCATCAACCAGTACGTGCACATCTACGAAGCACTCGAAGCAGTCTCCGCACACTACCGCGCAGAACCCAGCCCCATCACCGAACCTTTCACCCACCCCGGCCTCGACCGTGCAGAATACATCCGTGCAGACATCCGCGCACTCGGCCAGGAAGGCGACATCGACGCGCCCCTGCCCGCAACCGCAGAATACGTAGAGCGCATCCGCGCCACCATCAACTCCCCCGAACGCTACCTCGCACACCACTACCTGCGCTACCTCGGCGACCTCTCCGGCGGCCAGGCAGTCGCAGCGCTCGTTACCCGCCACTACGGCATCCCCGCCGAAGCGCTGAGCATGTACCGCTTCACCGAACTGCCCAAGCCCAAGGTCTTCAAGGACGGCTACCGCGAACTGCTCGACAACGCGCCCCTGACCGACGAACAGCGCGAAGCCCTCATCGAAGAATGCATCGAAGGCTTCCGTATCAACGCCTCCCTGTTCGCGCAGCTGGGCCGCAAGATCGCCGAAGCATAAACGCTCAACGCCCAACGTCTAAACGCCCAATGCACAAGTTCGCGGGCACAAGCCTGCGGGCATAACAAAAGGGGCGGATGCTTTCACAAGCATCCGCCCCTTTCGGCGTTCGTCTCAAACTAGCCGAAGACTAGCCCTTCGCAACCTCACCGAAGTAAGAAGCGAGAGTACCCTCGTGAGCTGCACGCAGCTCATCCAGGTCAATGGAAACCTCATCCTGGAAGTCCAGAGCGTTCGACGCAGCATCCACCACACCAATACGTGCGAAGGGGAACTGGCGAGCGGTGCACATATCCTTGAAGCGCACCTCCTCAGAACGCGGAACCGAAACCACAACGCGGCCCAGGGACTCCGAGAACAGCAGGGTGAACAGGTCCACGCCGTCACGCTCAGCAACCTCACCCAGACCAATGCGGGCACCGGTGTTGAAACGCAGGCAAGCCTCCGACAGAGCAGCAGCCAGACCACCAGCAGACACGTCATGCGCGGCATCAATCATGCCGTCACGAGACATATTCACCAGCATGTCACCCAGCTGACGCTCCAGAGCCAGATCAACCTTCGGCGGCTGACCGCCCAGGTGACCCTTGAAGCGAGCCCACTCGGAGCCGTCCAGCTCATCGCGAGTGGTACCCAGCAGGTAGATCGCCTGACCGTCATGCTCAGGAGCCCAACCCGAAGGGGTGCGGCGGGTGACGTCATCCATAACGCCCATCATCGCGACAACGGGGGTCGGGTTAATAGCCTTGCCACCGGTCTGGTTGTACAGGGACACGTTACCGCCGGTCACCGGAACACCCAGCTCCATGCAGCCATCAGCCAGACCGCGAACAGCCTCAGCGAACTGCCACATGACGTCCGGATCCTCGGGAGAACCGAAGTTCAGGCAGTCAGACACAGCCACGGGGCGTGCACCAACGGTCGCAACGTTACGGTACGCCTCAGCCAAGGACGCGCGAGCACCCTCATACGGATCCAGGTAGGTGAAACGCGGGGAGGCGTCGGTCGCCAGAGCAACACCGAGGTTAGTGTTCTCGTCCACGCGCACCACGCCGCCGTCGTCCGGCATGGACAGGGCGGTGTTGCCCTGCACGTAGCGGTCGTACTGGTTGGTGATCCAGGACTTGGAGCACATATTCGGGGACGCCATGAACGCCTTCAGGGCCTCGCCCAGCTCCTTGCCGCGCGGGCGGGAATCGTCGGCAGCCGAACCGGTGAAGTGGTTAGCCTGGACGTCGTCCTGCCACTCGGGGCGTGCGTAAGGACGCTCGTAGGTGGGGCCGTCGTGTGCGACGGTGCGGGGGTCAACATCCACGATGACCTCGCCGTCCCACTCGATGACCAGGCGGCCGGAGTCGGTCACCTCACCGAGGAAGGAGTACTCCACGCCCCACTTGTTCATGATCGCTTCGAAGCGCTCCACGTTCTCGGGGGAGACAACAGCCATCATGCGTTCCTGAGACTCAGACATCAGAATCTCGCCCGGGGTCAGGGTGGGGTCACGCAGCAGAACCTTGGTCAGGTCGACGTGCATGCCGCCCTCACCGTTAGAAGCCAGCTCGCTGGTTGCGCAGGAAATACCCGCAGCACCCAGGTCCTGAATACCCTCAACCACGGAGCCCTTGAACAGCTCCAGGCAACACTCAATCAGAACCTTCTCAGCGAAGGGGTCGCCCACCTGAACGGCGGGACGCTTCGAGGGCTTGGTGTCGTCGAAGGACTCCGAAGCCAGCACCGACGCACCGCCGATGCCGTCGCCACCGGTGCGCGCACCGAAGAGGACAACCTTGTTGCCCACGCCCGATGCGTTCGCCAGGCGGATGTCCTCGTGGCGCATAATGCCCACAGCCAGTGCGTTGACCAGCGGGTTTGCCTGGTAGCAGGAATCGAACTCAACCTCGCCGCCGATGTTCGGCAGACCCAGGGAGTTACCGTAACCACCAATACCGGCAACCACGCCGCCAATAACGCGGGCGGTGTCCGGGTGATCAATCGCGCCGAAACGCAGCGGATCCATCACAGCAATCGGGCGTGCACCCATGGAAATAATGTCACGCACAATACCGCCCACACCGGTCGCAGCACCCTGGTAGGGCTCCACGTACGAGGGGTGGTTGTGGGACTCAATCTTGAAGGTAACAGCCCAGCCGTCACCAATATCGGTCACACCGGCGTTCTCACCGATACCGACCATCAGGTCCTTCTTCATCTCATCGGTGACCTTCGCACCGAACTGCTTCAGATGAACCTTAGAAGACTTGTAGGAGCAGTGCTCGGACCACATGACCGAGTACATTGCCAGCTCAGCCGCGGTAGGACGGCGACCAAGAATCTCCTTAATATCCTCGAACTCGTTCTCCTTCAGACCCAGTTCAGCCCAGGGGAGTTCGGTGTCCGGGGTTGCCGCCGCGTGCTCGACGGTGTCGAGGTTAAACTGCTTTTCGCTCATAACTTCTTAGAATCCTTGTCGTGCGTTAGCGGGCGTTAATCAGGTTGGCAAGAACGGAGGTGAACACGCCGAGACCATCGGCGCCACCGCGCAGAGAAACCTCACCAAAACCGGAAGAGGAAGGACCGAAGCCAGGCTCCACAGCGTGCTCCGGGTGCGGCATCAGACCGACCACGTTACCGCGCTCATTGCTGATACCAGCAATGTCGTTACGGGAACCGTTCGGGTTGAAACCAACGTAGCGGAACACCACGCGGCCCTCAGCCTCCAGCGCCTCCAGAGTCTTCGGATCAGCAACATACTGACCGTCCTGGTTCTTCAGAGGGACAACAATCTCCTGGCCAGCAGCGTAGTTGCTCGTCCAGGAGGTGGAGTTATTCTCAATGCGCAGAATCTGGTCACGGCAAATGAACTTGCGGTGATCGTTCTTAATCATCGAACCGGGCAGCAGGTGAGACTCAGTCAGAATCTGGAAACCATTGCAAATACCCAGAACAGGCAGGGGAGCGGAGCCGGAGGTACCAGCAGCGTTAGCGGCATCAATCACCGAACGCATCACGGGAGCCTTCGCAGCAATAGCGCCAGCACGCAGGTAGTCACCGTAGGAGAAACCGCCAGGAATAATGACGGCATCAACGTTCTTCAAATCAGCGTCGTCGTGCCACAGCTCAACGACGGTACCGCCAGCCAGACGGACAGCACGTGTAGCGTCACGGTCATCCAGGGTGCCGGGGAAAGTCACCACGCCAACGCGTGCATCAGCGAAGGCGGGGTTCGGGGAGTAAGTAGAAAAGTCGCCAACCAGGGGGACTTCAGTGGGTGCGAGGGACTCTGCCATAGGTATTAGTCCTCCAGAACCGAAACGTTCACAACGTCTTCGATGACGGGGTTCGAGAGCAACTCTTCAGCAGCCTTCCGGGCAGCTGCGAGGTGCTCCTCGGTTGCCTCACCCTCGACGGTCAGCTCGAAGCGCTTACCCTGGCGAACATCAACGAAGGAATCAACGCCGATACGGGGCAACTCGTGAGAAATAGCCTTACCCTGCGGGTCAAGAATTTCGGGCTTGAGCATAACATCAACAACAATACGGGCCATGTGTGGGCACTCCTTGGGTGCGTGGGTTCTGTATGAGCCGTATCTCATCTTACCGTACTAACGACCGTAACGGGGGTATGTGTTCGGTTGGTGGATACCCTAAGAGGCTCGAATCACGTCTTTTACGCCTCGAGGGGTGGAAGATAGCGCTCGCACACCCGCAGCAGGCGCTCACGCAGCTCAATCGAACGCTCCGACAGCCCACGCTGAATCCGCACGTACTCAGCCTTACCCTCGGTCGTCTCCACCGGAATCGGCTCGTACCCCCAGCTGCGAATATCGTAGGGGGCTGCGCGCATGTCCAGTTCGCGCGCATCCCACGCCAGGTCGAAACAATCCATGACCAGGGTCGAATCAACCAGCGGCAGTAGCTTATACGCCCACTTGTACACGTCCATGTTCGCGTGCAGGCATGCCGGCTGCTCCAGGACGCGCTGCAACTCGCGGGTCGGCTGCAGCTCGTTCATCGGTGCCGCCTGCGGCATGAAGAAACGGAACGCATCAAAATGCGAGCAGCGGATGCGGTGCTCCTCCACCACACGGTCCGTGCCCTCCGCACCCAGGCGCAGCTGCAGGTAGTCGTGGCGGATATTGTTCTCCACCGACTTGTACGCCATCGCCCACTCGTGCATGCCGAAGCAACCGAACTGACCCTTCTTCGCGGCGGTGTTGCGCAGAATCTCGTGGGTGAAGGCGAGGGCGGTAGCGCGGCGTTCGACGAAGCCGGTGACGTCCACGGTGACGGCGGAGGCGGCCTCCGCCTGGGCGCGCGCAACCTCGGGGGTGCAGCCTGCATCTAGGAGTTCCTGCTCGGTTGCGGGCCGGTAAAAACGCCAGGAGGCGCGCTCGGGAGCATCCAGCAGAATGACGCCGACGCCGGGGTGCCAGCGCTTAAACTGGCCGGGCTTGAGCGTGTAGTAGGTGAAGAGGAAGTCCTCCACGGGGTGCACCTCGTGGCGGGCGCGACGCTGCGCAAAAGGGTCGGCGTAGCGGCCGGCGCGCACCTCGTGGGCGGCCGCGGCGGCACGCCACTGACGGGCATCCATCACCTGGGAAAACACAACACTACTCATGCTTCTAGCCTAAACGATGCTGTGACGAGGTAGTGCATGTAGCAATGTCTACCTAGCTACTAGAAGACCGGGCTTTAAACTCACGTTCAAAATCGACAAACTGTGGGCTATTAATCACTGCAGTCCGAAGATAGCGGGCAAATTGACCCGCTCCTGCTCGTTCAAGCGACCGAGGAATATCAATCTCCGTGAATCCCTTAGAGCGAGCATAAGATTCCTGGAAAAGATAGACCTCCGCAAATAAGGAGGGATGAGCATATTCGGTGAGCTGCATCAGAAAATCGTCCGCGCTGAGCGTCTCATAATTTTGAATATTATGAGCTTCTTCCGTGGAAGCATAATCGAGCAGCTTGCGGTCATCGGTGACTAATGCGTGCATGCCGCCGTGCTGGGCGGCGGCATGCACGTGAAGATCGTCCGTATCGGGGAAGGAAACAGGAGCTTCAACAGGAAACCCGGAGATGCATGAGACGCAGGACCTGATGATTTGTTGCTTCCAGTTTTCAAGGACGGCGTCGCTTATTGCTGGATTGGCTCGACGAACGTGGTAGCCAAATTCATCCATAATTCCACTGGAGACGTGAGGCGTAAAGAACTCGTATTCACTCTTCACCGCCAGCAATAAAATCCAATCCCGAAGAGTTTTGGACATCAGAATATTTGTATCCAGCAGAACAGAGTATTTGGACGCTACCATGCGGGCCCTCCGAGGGTGTCAACAAGACCGTGTTCCTCCTCGAGTTCCCAGAGCTCTTTGAGGGCCTGTTCTTTCTGAGCAACGGTCTTCTTGAGAAGTCCCTTACGGAAAGCGTCAGCATCCTCGGTGCGGATACGGAAGTGGCTACCCACCTTATGCGCAGGCAACTCACCCGCACGAATAGCCTTCATGAGCGTTGGGCGGGAAATACCGATGCGCTGCGCAGCAACCGTCGTCGTCAAATCGTGAGGGACAACCTGAACATCAATACTTTGCCCGCTAGCCAGGGCATGCAGGACGTGCTGAATGACCTGGTTGAGGGCATCGCCAAGCTGCTGGCTTTCTCGGCCCGAAACGGTCAGCTCAATGGTGGTTTCTTCAGAGTTCTTGAGAATCTCCCGCGCCTCTGCACGAGCCTGATTGAGGGTATCTTCCTCCAGGGGGCTGGTTAGGGTGGTGGTCATTATCTTCTCCTCGGGGTTGGGCGAATAAGCATCCGAAGGCACCGCGCCGGTGGGGTGTATATCATTCGGCGAGAGGCTCATCCACGGTTGATACAACCTTACCCCTATCTGAAATAACTGTAAAGTATTTCAGCTATTTCACCTGTAGGTAGACAAAGGGGAGGGGCGGTGCCGGACCAAACCCGCACCGCCCCTCCCGAAGCGTACAGCTCACAAACGAGCTAAACCCTAGCGGCCAGTACCACCGTAAACAGTAGCCTCGCCCTCTGCATCCAGACCGAACGCAGTGTGCACCGCACGAACAGCCTCATCCAGCTTGCTCAGCTCAGTAATCACCGAAATACGGATCTCAGAAGTCGAAATCATGTCAATGTTCACGCCAGCGTTAGACAGCGCTTCAAAGAAAGTAAACGAAACACCCGTGTTAGTCTTCATGCCCGCGCCAACCAGCGACAGCTTACCAACCGACTCGTTGTAAATAACCTCCTGGAAACCCAGCTCAGCCTTAGCGGCCTCCAGCGCCTTCAACGCGGTGGGGCCCTGAGCCTGATCCAGAGTGAAGGAAATATCGGTCACGCCGGGGCGGTCAGTCGGCACGTTCTGAACAATCATGTCCAGGTTAACCTTCGCCTCGTTAATCAGGCCGAACACCTTCGCTGCCGAACCGGGAACATCCGGAACACCAACAACAGTAATCTTTGCGCGGGTGCGATCGTGCGCGACACCAGAAATCAGGGGCTGCTCCAAGGGAATCTCCTTCAGATGGGTGGGGGTCAGTTCCGCGGACTCCTCCGGAACCACAATAGTGCCTTCAAGGTTCGAGAACGAAGAACGCACGTGAAGCTTCAAATTAAAACGACGAGCATACTCAACACTGCGCAGGTGCAGAATCTTCGCACCATTCGCCGCCATCTCCAGCATCTCTTCACTGGTGATGGTGTCCAGCTTATGCGCGGTCGGCACGATGCGCGGGTCGGCAGTGAACACGCCGTCAACATCCGAGTAAATCTCGCACACATCAGCGTTCAGAGCAGCAGCCAGAGCAACAGCAGTCGTATCAGAGCCGCCGCGGCCCAGAGTCGTAATATCGCCGCTCTGACGGTTCATACCCTGGAAACCAGCAACAATCGCAATGTTGCCAGCCTCAATCGACTCACGGATACGATCCGGGTTGACCTCCACCAGACGCGCAGAACCGTGCACGCCGTCGGTAATCATGCCAGCCTGAGAACCAGTGAAAGACTGGGCCTTAGCACCCAGGTCGTTAATAGCCATCGACAGGATGGCGGTCGAAATGCGTTCACCGGCAGTCAGCAGCATGTCCAGCTCACGCGAAGGAGTGACATTGCTGGTGACCTCTGCGGCAAGGTCGAGTAGCTCATCGGTGGTATCACCCATAGCGGACACCACGACGACCACATCGTTACCTGCCTTCTGAGTGTCCACGACGCGGCGGGCAACGCGCTTGACGCCCTCCGCATCCGCTACGGAGGAACCGCCGAACTTTTGGACGATCAGGCTCATAGAATTCTCCAGGTCAGTTACTTGTGTGCCACCGGCAGAGGCCGGCTCCTCATTTATAGTAGACGGCGTTCAGCACAAGCGGCTAACTGGGTGCCCGTGTGTATTGCCTCGTGAAATATTACGTAGTGTTACAGGGCGGTGATGCGGGGTGCGCAGGCGGGTACAGCACGCCCGCGGAGGCGAGTTTTTAGGTCCACGGGTTCACATACGTGACACCCGGCAGCGGCGGAACATCCGGCTTCGGGGTACGCAACGGGGCGTTCTGAATCGAGCGGATCTTCTCCTCATAGTCGGGGGTGCGGAACACCTCCGGCGCATCTTCTGCCTGCTCGGTCACGGGTGCTTCAGCCGGTTCGGAGGCGGCGCTCGCCGGGGCTTCCTCAACTGGGGCGCCCTCGACGGAGTCTTCGCCCAGGTCAGGGGTGGATTCTGCTGATTCGGGCGTAGAGTCCGCGCCGGAATCGGCGGGGGAGCCCTCACGGCTGGATTCTTCCTCGCCGGATCCCTCAGCCGCCTGCAGAACCTGCTCAATCAGCTGCTCATCCACCGTGCCCTGCACACCCTCGACGGCGGGCGCCTCCGCGCGGGAACCGGCAGAATCCTCAGAATCCAGGTCATCAAACATGCTCGAATTCCAGCGGCGACGACTCTGCTTCGCCTCCTGAGCCTGAACCTGAGCCGCCTGCTCACGCTCCTGCTCCTCCTCACGGTTCACACGCTCAAAATCCTCGGCGGCAGTATGAGCCACCGCCGTGCCCTCGCTAATGACGCGGCGGCCCTCCAACGCGCGGCCCAGGGTAATCTCGTCCGCATACTCCAGATCGCCACCGACCGGCAGACCCGACGCCAGGCGCGACAGACGCACACCCAGCGGCACGAGCATGCGCGAGAGGTAGGTTGCGGTCGCCTCACCCTCAAGGTTCGGGTCCATCGCCAGAATAATCTCCTGGATACGCTCATCCGCCAGGCGGGACACCAACTCACGGATACGCAGCTGCTCCGGACCCACACCAGCCAGCGGGTTAATAGCGCCGCCGAGCACATGGTAGCGGCCGGTAAAGGAACGGGTGCGCTCAATCGCCACCACGTCCTTTGACTCTTCGACCACACACAGCACGGACGGGTCGCGGCGCTCATCACGACAGATGGTACACAGCTTCGTCTCGGAGACGTTACCGCACTCCTCGCAGAAGCTCACGCTGGTCTTCACCGTGGAAATGGCGTTGGCTAGGCGCGCCATATCTGCCGCATCCGCATTCAGAATGTGAAAAGCGATGCGCTGAGCCGACTTGGGGCCCACACCCGGCAGGCGGCCGAGCTCGTCAATGAGGCTTTGAACTGCTCCCTCGTACATGGCTTCTCCTTCAGATGCAGTGTGTTGTGCTGGTGCTTTATGCTGGTGCGTTGTTCTTGGGCGACGTTATGAGTATGCACCCAACCCCTGACAGTTTAGGGGCGTTTCGCGTAGCGAGTATGTGGCTGGAATGAGTGCGCCCGCCATCAGTGCGATGGCGGGCGCGGCACCTACGACCCCGTAATTAGGGCTGGTGCAGGGGGCGTTCGTCAATGACGGTGCCACCAATAATTTTTTCGATAGCGCGCAGACCGATGAAGGTGCTGTTTTCGACCTTCTCATCATCCTCAGAGACGTAGTCCTCATCGGATGCGGCGCGTGCCGGGTGAGCCTGTGCCGCCGGTGCGGTAGGTGCGTTAGAAGCCGGCGCTGCGGGCTTCTCCTCGCTTGCCGGAGCATTATCAGCAGGGGCCGCCTGCGGGGGAGTTGCGAGGGGGCCCGCCGGGGCAACCGGAGTAGAGAGCGGGCCTGCCGGTGCTACCGGTGCCGCCGCCGGGGCAAGCGGACCTGCAGGCTCAACCGGAGTAGCGAGCGGACTAGCCGGTGCTACAGGCTCAGCAGGCAGTGCGGGCGCAGTGGGCGCCTCAACCGGTTCAGCGTAGGCAGGCTCATCCTCAAAAGGGGGCTCCTCCTCATAGGGAGGTTCCTCCACGTGAGGGGGCTCCTGTGCATGCTGGGGTTCCGGGGTGCTTTCCCGCTGCGGAACTCCACTGCCGGAAGCTGCAAAGGAATCACGCTCACCAAAACCGCCCGCCGGAGCGCCCGGAACCTGCTGAGGAAGCGGGGGCTCAGGCGCAAGCGGACCAGCCGGTACCTGCGGTGCAGCCTGCTGAGGTGCCTCCTCGGGGGCGCTCTGCGGAATCGGGGCAACCTCCCACGCACCCAGGGGCGCATCCACGCTCGTAGACTCGGGGGTGTTTGCGCCGGTCAGCGGCTGGCCGTGGCGACGCCACGCATCCTCACCGCCGCGCGGACCATCAGCCAGAGGCGCCGGCTGAGCGGGCTGCGGGGGAGTCTGCTGAACGGGCGGCTGAGACGCCTGCGGGGCAACAGCCGCCGGGGCTGCGGGCTGAGCTGCCGGGGTAGGCTGAACCGCGGGATTAACCTGCTCACCGGGCTTCGCCACCTGAGCGTGAATAGTCACCTGACGGCGCAGGAACTCACTCACGCGGGCGGTCAGCTCGGGCACAAAGCCCTTCACCGCGCGCAGAGTCGCAATGTCGGCGCTCACGTACAGGGTTGCGCCGTCCATACGGGCGGGACGCACCTTCATCAGCTGCTCCGCCGCACCGGGAACGCTCATTCGGTTAAGGATGGCACGCCAATTACCCTGAACCGCCGCCAGCGGATCGTTCGGGTTAAGCTTCAAAGGCGCGGAGGGAGTACCCGCCGCAGCAGCATCAGCGGCAGGAGCAGCCGGGGCATTCGGCGCCGCCGGAGCATGAGGTGCCGCCGGAGCAAGGGGCGCCGCCGGGGTGTTACCCGTCAGGGGAGCACCAGCCGGAGTAGCGGGGGCCTGCGCGGTCGGTGCTAGAGGTGCACCGCTAAGGGGTGCAGCGCTAAGGGGCGCGCCCGCCAGCGGGGGAGCACCCGCACTGGCTTGTTGAGGGGCCGCCTGCT
>CALGXU010000212.1 GCA_937935205.1 uncultured Rothia sp. | reverse complement strand
TGATCCTGGCTCAGGATGAACGCTGGCGGCGTGCCTAACACATGCAAGTCGAGCGGCAGCGAGTTTTACACTGAATTCTGGAAGCTTCTGGATAATATAGAAGATTTATTCAAGAATTTTGTGTAAAATGTCGGCGAGCGGCGGACGGCTGAGTAACGCGTAGGAATTTGCCCCAAAGTGAGGAATAACTGCCCGAAAGGGTAGCTAATGCCGCATATGGTCTTCGGATTAAAGCCTTCGGGCGCTTTGGGAGAAGCCTGCGTTGGATTAGGTAGTTGGTAGGGTAATGGCCTACCAAGCCGACGATCCATAGCTGGTCTGAGAGGATGATCAGCCAGACTGGAACTGAGACACGGTCCAGACTCCTACGGGAGGCAGCAGTGAGGAATCTTCCACAATGGGCGAAAGCCTGATGGAGCAACGCCGCGTGAAGGATGAAGGCCTTCGGGTTGTAAACTTCTTTTATGAGTGAAGAATATGACGGTAACTCATGAATAAGCACCGGCTAACTACGTGCCAGCAGCCGCGGTCATACGTAGGGTGCAAGCATTATCCGGAGTGACTGGGCGTAAAGAGTTGCGTAGGCGGTTTAATAAGTGAATAGTGAAACCTGGTGGCTCAACCATACAGACTATTATTCAAACTGTTAAACTCGAGAATGGTAGAGGTAACTGGAATTTCTAGTGTAGGAGTGAAATCCGTAGATATTAGAAGGAACACCGATGGCGTAGGCAGGTTACTGGGCCATTTCTGACGCTAAGGCACGAAAGCGTGGGGAGCGAACCGGATTAGATACCCGGGTAGTCCACGCCGTAAACGATGGATACTAGCTGTTGGAGGTATCGACCCCTTCAGTAGCGAAGCTAACGCGTTAAGTATCCCGCCTGTGGAGTACGGCCGCAAGGCTAAAACATAAAGGAATTGACGGGGACCCGCACAAGCGGTGGATTATGTTCTTTAATTCGATGATAACCGAAGAACCTTACCAGGGCTTGACATCCAGGGAAGGTCTGCGAAAGTAGACTGTGCCTTTTGGAACCCTGTGACAGGTGATGCATGGCCGTCGTCAGCTCGTGTCGTGAGATGTTTGGTTAAGTCCATCAACGAGCGCAACCCTTGTGAATAGTTGTATTTTTCTATTCAGACTGCCCCGGTAACGGGGAGGAAGGAGGGGATGATGTCAGGTCAGTATTTCCCTTACGTCCTGGGCTAGAAACGTAATACAATGGCTAGTACAATGCGCAGCGAAGCCGCGAGGTGAAGCAAATCGCATCAAAGCTAGTCCCAGTTCGGATTGTAGGCTGAAACTCGCCTGCATGAAGTCGGAATCGCTAGTAATCGCAAATCAGCAAGTTGCGGTGAATACGTTCCCGGGTCTTGTACACACCGCCCGTCAAACCATGAAAGTGACCAACACCCGAAGTCCGATTCGTCGGCCTAAGGTGGGGGGCATGATTGGGGTTAAGTCGTAACAAGGTATCCGTACCGGAAGGTGCGGATGGATTACCTCCTTTCTAGGGAGTAACGATGCCAATCTGTCGAGCAATCACAGATTGAGCTAGGTCGGTCTCGTAAATGTGTCGAGCTTACATATTTACAATAGTCCTCTCGAGGACGAGACAAAAGTTCAACCTTTCTCTACGATAAACTGATTGATGAATTGCACGATCAAGTTGTTAAACGAAAAAGCCCCTCTATGAGGGGCTTTTTATATGGTAGATTTAATTAAATCTGATGTTTTGGTAGAATTGTGATTATAAAAAATAGCCAACAGTGTTTGGCTATTTATGTTTTTTGTGGGCACCTATTATAGTCCGCCGCCAAAAAGGGAGTTTAGTAGCCAGTTTAATGGGATAGTGTGTAGGCTGAGCATAATAGCGAATCCTACTCCACATGTAACAAGTCCCCAAAATTTGAAACGGTCATAGCTACTTACGCCGTTTCCCAGATTGTCGGCTAATTTTTGATGAAAAACGACGACGATTCCACCAGCAATTAAGACTAAAATCCCAAAAAATAATGAGCCAAAACTAAATTGATATAACATATTATTAATTATACACTTGTCAGAATTAAAAAGATACTGTACAATTAAAAAGTCTTGGCAATTTATGGGGACATAGCTCAGTTGGCTAGAGCACCTGCTTTGCAAGCAGGGGGTCCAGGGTTCGAGTCCCTGTGTCTCCACCATATGGGGTGAAGTGGGCTTACGTCCACGACACTCCACCAAGACGAATGAGGGCGATTAGCTCAGCTGGTTAGAGCGCGTCACTGATAATGACGAGGTCGGAGGTTCAAGTCCCTCATCGCCCACCATATTTTTTAATATGGGCGCTTAGCTCAGTTGGCTAGAGCATCTCGTTTACACCGAGAGGGTCGGGGGTTCGAGTCCCTCAGCGCCCACCAATCATAGATAGTCATGATTATCGCCGAGTAGGCGATTTTTTGTTTATAAGCAACCTTGCTTAATAAAGCATAGATAGTTATACTCTTAGAATATATATAAGCATATTATTAAGCCGATATTATTTTTATTAACACCAGACTAAAAATGGATAGGATTTGTGATTTACCTTCTTTTATAGTTACAGGAGCTTCGGCGTCTGGTAAAACTACGCTTATAGAACAGGCTGTTGCCGACGGCTATTCGTATATACCCACACACGACAAGATTATCTCGGTCAGGTGAGGTGCCGGGTGTTCACAGTGTTTTTCTCAGAGAAGAGCGGTTTGAGAGCAACTTTCGTGAAGGGTTATATATAGAGGACTCTTTGGAATTTGTCTATATGCCAGGAATTGGTATATACTATGGCTATTCGCGTGAACAAATGGATTTATTGAAGAAGAACGGTTTTTGCTCTTCTCCGGCATCAACCCAAATTGCAAGAAGAGTATTTTATATGTGCGGTTGCGATGTAAATTGGGTTCATCTAGAATGTGACGATAAAGATAGCTGCAGCAAGCTTGTATCATAAAGTAAAACAACTAAGGAGAGGGTGATGAGCGAAGTTTATGAAAACCAAAAAACATTAAGACAATTGAGGTCTCAGATTGAAGACCTGAAGCCAGTTGATGGTGAAAAATTTTATTTTATAAATAGTTATCCACACTCTGATATGGGAAAGGGTACTCTGATAGCTCAGTTGCTAAATATTGTTGAAGGTTCTGACGCTATGAAATTTGACGGACTCCTCAATACTGACGACTACGGTATTCATGCTCGGTCGGACATAGATGATTTTGCGGTTTATTCACAGTTCAATCCTGGTAAGAAATGGTCAACAGAGCATTATCTCATTGGAGGTGATTTATGGCGTGACTTCTTAAACGAGTTTGGGGCTGCCGAGAACCATCTTCAAATAAATCCTCACCTCTCTGTGTATCTTGAGCTGCGTATTCTTCGTATCTGGAATCGAATAGGTCGACCGAAACATTTCTTTATAGAAATGGGAGGTACATTGTTAGATCCAGAGGTTTGCCCTATTTTTGTCCCATTGTTGCAAAGGTGGAGTGAACGCACGCCGAATAACATTAGGATAGTGCTGCTGTCCGAGCTGTCTTATGATGGCATCCATATAAAAACGAAAACTATTCAGGATGCAGTAAAAATGCTGCGAAGCCAGCAACTTAATCCGTGGCTAGTTGTAGCTAGGGATGTAAAGGATATTGAAGACGTTAAATTTGACGATAGATTGGAATTTGAAAGGATTATTTCGAACAAGATCTTTGATTCAACTGGGGTACGTCTCCTGAGGGTGATTTCTGTGCCATTCTTTAATGATTTGACAAAGTATACAAAATATATGAAAGAGCGCTTTTTACCTTTGATTGTGCCGGTTGATAATAAAGATATACTTATTGCTACAGGAAATACCTCAAAATTTGATGATTTTAGGATATATGTAGGCGATAAATATAGTATTCGTATGCCGCAGGCTGCTGAGAAGATCCAAATACCAGAAGGGGTTACATCAATAGAGGATAATGCAATAGCAAAGGCAAGAGCCTATTCGGTTAAAACTGGCCAAATAGCCATAGGGGACGATACGGGCTTTTTTATCAAAGAGTTGTATGGTGAGCCTGGTGTTGCCCTGCGCAGATGGGGTGGTGAATTGCCAGAGGAGGTATCTCAAGAGGAGTTCTGGAGATTTTTTCAGAAGAAGACAGAAAACCTCAAGAACTACGATGCGTACTTTGATCAGTGCATAGCCATCGTTACTCCATCAGGTGATTACAAAGTTATTCACAATAAGACAGAAGGGTATCTGAACAGGGAGAAATTGAAACTTCCGTACAACGGTAGCGCTTACCCAATTGGGGCTGCTTTTGAAGCCTCGGTGAGGGCAAAAACCTGGGATGAAATGACTGATAAAGAAAAGCGTGAATTTGACTCATGGATAATTGTAGAGTTGAAGAAATTTATAGACCGTGAATTGTCAAAATAATAACTATCGCGTAATAGTTGATCTTAACGCTATAGTTAATAATGCTAAGAACGTCGAAAAATCATACAATGTTAAGGTAATGGGGGTTATAAAGGCTAATGCTTACGGACATGGTGCCGTCCCTGTGGCACGAACCTTTAAATTTAAAAGATCTTATAGATAATGACATAGACATATCAGTAGGGAGTTTCTTTACCTTAGATAGAATTGTATCTATAGCTAACGGGTGTGATAAGTCGGTGCGAGTTCAGGTTAAATCAGAAGTTCAGAGCGGAAGAGATGGGTTTTGCCTTGGTGACGAAGGAGAATTAAAAAGCAGACTTAGATCGGTAAGAGCTATGAAAAACGTACGGAGTTTGTTTTAGAGGTCTACATTTAAGGTATAATAGTATAGTAGAGATGTATAAAAACATTATCAAGCCAATATTATTCCTACTAACACCAGACTTTACTCATAAGTTAACTATTTTTTGCGGTCGTTTGGCGCAGGCGTTTCCTCCTATTAGATGGGCTATTCGTAAATTATGGAGCTTCCAGGACAAGTCGCTACAGCAGGAAATTGATGGAGTCGTATTTAATAACCCAATAGGCTTGTCAGCGGGATTTGATAAAAACGTACAATTGTCGCCTTTAATGGAAGATGTTGGATTTGGCTTTGCTTCTGGCGGATCTGTAACTATGGAGCCGAGAAGTGGAAATATGCGACCATGGTTTCATCGATTGCCGAACACCAAATCTGTAGTTGTGTACGCTGGTATGCCAAATTATGGATTAGAGAAGATTAGCGACTACATTGAATTAAACAGACATAAAGTTAAGTCAATGCCGACTGTTGTGTCTGTGGCTGTTATTGCTGATAAATCCACGAAAGACGAATTTGGGCCAGTCGTTCCGGAGGAATATATAATTCGGGACGTAAAAAAAGCGGTTAGTTATATCGTAGACAACAGCTTGGCTAGTGTTATAGAGATTAATATTTCTTGTCCGAATGCTGGCAAGGAGCCGTTTATCTATGCCGATACGCTAGAGACTTTATTGAGCGAATTAGATTCTGTAGAGAGAAATGTTCCTTTCTGGGTTAAAATGCCACATTTGTATGATTTGAAGCAGTTCAACTCGCTATTAAAGGTTATTGTTGAGCATAATATTCAGGGCGTAACGGTCGCTAATTTGATAAAGGATCGTGAGAAGGTAGATCTTAAAGATCCTTTGACTGATGATATTAGGGGTGGATTAAGCGGCGAACCTACTCGCGCACATAGCTTAGAATTAATTAAGCATACATATAAAAATTATGGAGATAAACTGACTATTATTGGTGTTGGCGGAGTTTTTTCGGCTGAAGACGCATACGCTAAGATTAAGGCAGGCGCTAGTCTAGTTGGGCTTATCACTGGGCTGTTTTTTGAAGGTCCGCATCTAATTGGGCGAATGAATCGCGAACTGTCTCGGTTGCTAAAAAATGATGGTTTTTCTAGTATTTCTGAGGCGATTGGTGCTGATTTTAATAAAAAGCAAAAAAAGTCGAAAAAACTTTGAAAAAACCCTTGCAAAAGAATCTCAGCTGCTGTATAGTTAATTACTAGTTAAGCGAATGTTCAAACGAACCTCTGGCAATACACTGCAAAACGTGCGAGGGCAGTGAGAAGACATCTGAGTGTAGATAGATTTGTCAATTTATTGACTTGTCGATTGTGCACTCAAATGTGTGAGGCACTGATCATTAACAATTTGAGAGTAAAAGAAATTGAGTTTTTAATTGACGGTAGTAGTAATTGCAAAGTAGCAACTACTAGTTAAGTCAATGCATAAAAAGGTACTCAAGGGCGCTAAATGGATGCCTAGACGTATATTACCGATGAAGGACGTGGAAGACTGCGATAAGCTTCGGGTAGCTGTCAACAAGCTTTGATCCGGAGATTTCCGAATGGGGAAACCCAGCATGAGTCATGTCATGTTGCCACTTGCTGAACACATAGGCAAGCGAGCGGGAACCATCTGAACTGAAACATCTTAGTAGGATGAGGAAGAGAAAGTAAATAACGATTGCGAAAGTAGTGGCGAGCGAAATCGCAACAGCCCAAACCTTTTAAGTTTTTGCCTATTAATTTAGGCAAATAAGTTGATAGACGAATACTTATAAGGGGTTGTGATATTACATATGACCAAGTCAGAGAATTTGATTCATTCAAATAATCTGATTTGCGATAACTGGCTATCAACAGTTAGTAAGGTAAGAAATCGGCGTGGTTAGTAGAATAGTTTGAATGACTAGCCAAAGAACGTGAAAGCCGTGTATATGAAAACGACGCTGACCTTATGTATGTTTTATCGAGTAGGACGGGGCACGAGAAACCCTGTTTGAATCTGGCTGGACCACCAGCCAAGGCTAAATATAATATACGATCGATAGTGAACTAGTACAGTGATGGAAAGGTGAAAAGAACCCCGGGAGGGGAGTGAAATAGATCCTGAAATTTAGTGCCTACAAGGAGTCGGAGCCGGCTTGTCCGGTGACGGCGTGCTTTTTGTAGAACGATCCAGCGAGTTAATTTTTACAGCGAGGTTAAGTCAATTGACGGAGCCACAGTGAAAGCGAGCCTGAATAGGGCGTTTAGTTGTAAGGATTAGACCCGAAACCGGGTGACCTAACCATGAGCAGGTTGAAGCCACTGTAACAGGTGGTGGAGGACCGAACCAGGATACGCAGCAAAGTGTTTGGATGACTTGTGGTTAGCGGTGAAATGCCAATCGAACTCGGAGATAGCTGGTTCTCCTCGAAATAGCTTTAGGGCTAGCGTCGTGTTAGTAGCACATGGGGGTAGAGCTCTGTAAAGGACTGGGGCGGGCAACTGTACCCACCCTTAACAAACTACGAATACCATGTGTGTAATCACGGCAGTTAGAACATCGGTGCTAAGATCGGTGCTCAAAAGGGAAACAGCCCAGACCATCATCTAAGGTCCCTAAATTAACGTTCAGTGGGAAACAAGGTGAGATTTCTTAAACAGCTAGGATGTTGGCTTAGAAGCAGCCATTCATTTAAAGAGTGCGTAACAGCTCACTAGTCAAGAGATCTTGCGTGGAAAATGTAACGGGGCTAAAACGTTATACCGAAGATATGGATTACACGCTAAGTACAAAGTTAAAGTTGTGTTACAATCAATTTATGGAAAATGAGATTTACATAGGTAGCGTTTACAAACACTATAAAGGCAATAAGTATGTTGTTGTAAGTATAGCTGTTCATACTGAGACGCTTGAAGAGCTTGTAGTTTATCGAGCCATTTATGGCGACGGAGAACTGTGGGCTAGACCTAAGAAAATGTTTTTAGATAATATTGAAAAAGACGGAAAGATCATTCCAAGGTTTAAATTGATTAAGAAACTTTGATTTTGTTCTTAGTGTGTAGTGGTAGAGGAGCGTTCCTATCAGCAGTGAAGTCGAATCGGAAGGTTCGGTGGAGCGGTAGGAAGTGAGAATGCTGGAATGAGTAACCATAAGAGAGGTGAGAATCCTCTCGGCCGTAAGAGCAAGGTTTCCTGAGCCATGGTAATCATCTCAGGGTTAGTCGGGCCTAAGCCGAGGCGCAGAGCGTAGGCGATGGACATCAGGTTAATATTCCTGAACCGGTTAAGTTTTGTACACTGTTCACGGGGAAGTAATCGAAGCGGATTCATGGTTTATCCGTCCAACCGAGCGGGAACGCAAAGGGAGTGAAAGTGATTCTTCGGAGTCGCGATTTTGGTGAAAGCCCTGGCTAGAAAAGCAGGTGTACGCGTGGACTTAGCCGCCCGTACCGCAAACCAACACAGGTGCTCGAGTCGAGTAGACTCAGGCTTACGAGCGAACCTTCGCTAAGGAACTCGGCAATACAGCGACCGTAACTTCGGGATAAGGTCTGCCCCCACTTCGGTGGATATCAGCCGCGTTCACTCAGTGAATATTAGGTTAAAGAGTACATTTTTAATCACAAAACGAATTTTCTGAGATAGAGCAAACGAATTGTTCTTTTGAACGCGAACCTCTGACGTCTAACGATGTGGGGGCCGCAGCAAAAGAGCCCACGGAACTGTTTATCAAAAACACAGGTCTCTGCTAACACGAAAGTGGATGTATAGGGGCTGACTCCTGCCCAATGCTGGAAGGTTAAGGGGAGCGCTTCACGGTGCGAACTGAAGCCCTAGTCAATGGCGGCGGTAACTATAACCGTCCTAAGGTAGCGAAATTCCTTGTCAGGTAAGTTCTGACCCGCACGAATGGAGTAATCATGTGGGCACTGTCTCAGCGAAGGACTCGGTGAAAGTGCATTGGCGGTAAAGATGCCGTCTGTCCGTACCAGGACGAAAAGACCCCATGGAGCTTTACTACAGCTTTACATTGAATACGGTTTCAACATGTGTAGCATAGGTGGGAGACGTTGAAGCAGATACGCCAGTATTTGTGGAGTCACCAAGTGAAATACCACCCTTGTTGTGATTGTGTTCTCACGCTGACCGTTATCCGGTTAGCGGACCGTGTATGGTGGGTAGTTTAACTGGGGCGGTTGCCTCCTAAAGAGTAGCGGAGGCGTTCAAAGGTTGGCTAACTTCGGATGGAAATCGAAGTGATAGTGTATGCGCATAAGCCAGCTTGACTGTGAGGAGTACATTCCAATCAGAGACGAAAGTCGGAGCAAGTGATCCGCTGTACGTACATTTGTACATGAATGTGGGATCGACAGCGCAAACGGATAAAAGTTACCCTGGGGATAACAGGCTTATAGCGCCCAATAGTTCACATAGACGGCGCTGTTTGGCACCTCGATGTCGGCTCATCACATCCTGGAGGGGGAGCACCTTCCAAGGGTTCGGCTGTTCGCCGATTAAAGTGGTACGCGAGCTGGGTTCAGAACGTCGTGAGACAGTTCGGTTTATATCCGGTATGGACGATAGGAAACTTGAGAGGATCTACCCCTAGTACGAGAGGACCGGGGCGGACGCACCTCTGGTGTATCGATTGTGGCCACCTGCTGCATTGTCGAGTAGCTATGTGCGGACTAGATAAGCGCTGAAAGCATATTAAGCGCGAAACTAACCTCAAGATAAGGTTTCCCTATGAGGACACAGAAAGACTATCTGTTTGATAGGCGCAAGGTGGAAGTACAGTAATGTATGGAGCTAAAGCGTACTAATAGTCCCATTGCCTTTTTATGTCCTTGTCCGTGGAGTTTATGCTTGCATAAACATTGCGGATAAGGTAGACTTAACTAGTAATTGGTGCTTTTCAAAAGTACCAGTCAATTAAAAATCAATTCCGTGCTGATGTTGGACATCGAAGAAAGGGGTTTGGCCCACCGTGGAGTATATACGGAACCAAGCGTCGTAACCCCCTCCTTCGGTGCCCATAGCGAGGAGGAAACACCTGTTCTCATTCCGAACACAGAAGTTAAGCTCCCCAGCGGCGATTATACTGCGAAAGTGGGAAACTAGCACGGTGCCGAATTATAAGAAAGCCATCCTAATAGGGTGGCTTTCTTCTTTGTCTTAAAACGTTTGTGGTATGTTTTGGCGGGTGATAGAATATAAGTATGTGTATAGTGTGTAGGGTGGCTACTGGCGGTATGGCGATTGCTGTTGCTTTAACTCCAACGATTAGCATAACAGCATCCAATGAGAATAAGAGTGATGCGAAGAAGGCGATTAGTGCTAAATTTTTTTCTGAAATAAAATCTCCATCATCACTATCCAGATTTAAGGTGTCAGATATCCAGATTCCAGATTGGCACTCCACATCTCAATCGTCAAAAAAATCAAATTCTGGAGCGAAAAAAGAAGTCACATATACAATATCAACAAGGGGTAATGTCCGATCAAACTTGTCTGAATTCTCGAAACTAGTAAACGAAACCTTAAACGACAATCGAGGTTGGGCGCGTATGGGAATTGTTTTTAAAGAGGCAAAAGAGGGTGGAAATTTCAATTTAGTTCTGTCGCAAGCTGAATTGATGTCGTCGTTCTCGTCAGGTTGTGATGCGGATTGGAGCTGTCGAGTCGGGTCTTCTGTCATTATCAATGATAATCGATGGTCTGGTGCGACTGCAGCGTGGAATAAAGCGGGCGGTGATATTCGTAATTATCGACATATGGTAATCAATCATGAAGTTGGGCACTGGTTGGGGCATGGGCATTTGAATTGTTCTGGGGTTAATAATCCAGCGGCGGTTATGCAGCAGCAATCAATTGATTTACAGGGGTGTGCTTTTAATCCTTGGCCGCTTGATAGTGAATTATGGTCAACTACGCTGGGGATAGAACTATGAAATTGATAAAAAATTATCGCACGCTTAAATTGGCTATTGTCATGAGTTTTATAACGCTGATAATGATATTGGCATATGGATTTGTGAGCTGGAAATCTTGGGAAAACGTTCAAAGCGTAACAAAAAACACTAATGAGGTGGAGGGCTCGCTGTTTGTTAATTTGCAAAAAGACAAATTATCTACTAAAAAATTGAATGAATATTTGGTTGATTTAAAAAATAAACACCAAAGCTGCGATGTGGTATTTTTTATATCTTGGCAGAAGAACGTTAATACTAGATTTAAAAAGTATTCAGAAGAATGCAATAAATCGGTAGAGAAGATGAACCGAACTATACAGAGTATAGAGAAGATTGTCGGCTTTATGGAGTTTGATAAGGAATTGAGCGGTGAAATACGTACGGTGTCAGATAAGTTATCGAAGACCAAGCAAAATGACTTTATTGCTATGGAGAAAATATGGACTGATACAAAGAAGAGGTTGGAATCCAGAGAAAACGAGGTTGACTTACGTAAGTTAGCGATGAAGAGAATAGACGCTATTTTATTGGCTGCGCGTGATTTAAAGTCGGCTAACGAAAAGAAAGATAGCGACCAGTTTACTGTAGCTAGGGATAAATTTACTGTGGCTATTAACGCTTGGATTGGTTTGCAAAATGAGTTAACGCAAGAATCTCAGCTTAGAATAGACAATCTATTAAGAGAGTTTTAGAATAAATCTGCAATAAAAAATAGCCCCTGCATGATGGGCTATTTTTCTTCTCGAATCTCGCAGAAAACGAGAATTTTTTGTGGTGGAACTCATAATTTCTAAAGCTCCAACAGGTGCCGTCAATAACTGACTTTATTAGTATAGCTAACGCGTCAGTAAAATGCAATATTTTATTCACAATAAAAAACTACTTATGTAAATATTGACAAAGCGTTAGTTATATGCTAGCATATAAACATAACACATATCATGTGTGATATATAAAGGTGAGGGTTTCCATTTAAATTTATGTGGAAATCTTTTTTAAAAACGGAGGAAAACCTTCCTATGGCAGGAACAAAGGCTGGCGGCTTAAAGGCTGCTCAAAAAAATCTAGCTCGCGATCCAGATTTTTACGCAAAAATCGGACGTAAGGGCGGTAAAAATGGTCGAACTGGTGGCTTTGCTGCAAATCCAGCTTTGGCTCGTATCGCTGGCGCTAAGGGCGGACGCATTTCACGCCGTACTAAGAAGACAGTACAAAAAATTGCAGAATAAGACCGCTCCAATCTCTTAAAATTAGCCTCCGTATGAGAGGCTTATTTTATTTGATATCTTTTAAGCTGGCAGGATTTTGCTTGATTTACGCGCCATTCTGAGTGGCAATTAATACATCTGTAAGATGAGGCGGTCGCCTGCAATCCAACTGCGCCACACTGAGGGCAAAGACTACGTTTATGTAGCCAATCCCTGTAGCTATCCAAAGAATCTTGAATATTATCGTTGTCCATACTGAGAGTTAAGCCGTATTTTGACGCCAAAGTATCAACGGCGTACTCCCAGGCGGATCTCTCCATTTCGATTA